>JABJAL010000064.1 GCA_018669005.1 Nitrospinaceae bacterium | reverse complement strand
TTGATTCAGCCCATCGCAATGGAGAAAGAACTTCGCTTCGCCATTCGCGAGGGTGGCCGGACAGTAGGTGCCGGGGTCGTTACCGAGGTGATCGAATAGTCCCCCGCATAGGGGAGAGACAAAAGAAGATTGCGAAGGCCAGTGGCTCAATTGGTAGAGCACCGGACTCCAAATCCGGCGGTTGGGGGTTCGAGTCCCTCCTGGCCTGCCAGGAAATGCTGCCTGAGGCATTGGGTTTAATCTATGTAATGTAATTGCCGGATGATTCGTAGTCCGGCCTAATTTCCAGGGTGATGATGGCTGTGAATGTGATGAATTGGTGGAGTCAAGCCCGGTCGTTCTTGATGGACGTTCAGACTGAGGCGAAAAGGGTAACTTGGCCCCCTTGGAAGCAAACGGCTGTTCAGACAGTTGTAGCATTGGTGTTTGTGTTTTTTATCGCCCTGTACTTAGGTTTAGTTGATTTGGCGCTTACTCGTGTTATCGACTATGTCCTGAGCCTGGCTACTTGAGCGGAGATTCTGGCGTGGCTAAAGAGTGGTACGTGGTTCACACCTATTCAGGATTTGAGAACAAGGTGCGGCTGAATATCATGGAACAGTTCCGCATTTCGGGGATTGAGGAACAATTGGGCGAAATTGTTGTTCCAACCGAGCAAGTTGTAGAGATGAAGGGTGGGAAGCGGCGCACTAGTAATCGAAAATTCTTCCCAGGCTACATTCTTATCGAGATGGATTGTGATGAGCAGTCCTGGTACTTGGTCAAGAATACCCCGAAGGTTACCGGATTTCTGGGGGGAACATCTCCTTCAGCACTGAGCGATGCCGAAGTCCAAAACGTTGTCAAACAAATGAAAGGTGAGGCAGAGAAGCCTGCCCACAAGGTCGAGTTCGAGAAGGGTGAAAATATCCGTGTTGTTGACGGTCCTTTTGTTAACTTCACGGGTGTTATCGACGAAGTTCATCCAGACCGAGGAAAGGTCAAGGTTATGGTGAGCATCTTCGGGAGGACCACTCCGGTCGAGCTCGAAATGCTCCAGGTCGAGAAAGTCTGATAACGAAGTGCAAGTCCCACAGGGGATGCTTTTATTTTTCAAAAAGTAAAGTGAGAAGAGATGGCCCAAAAGACAAAAGAAGTTGAAGCCACTGTAAAACTTCAGATTCCGGCTGGCCAGGCGAATCCCGCCCCTCCAGTCGGCCCCGCGCTAGGTCAGCAAGGGGTGAATATTATGGAGTTTTGCAAAGCTTTTAATGCACAGACTCAGGGCCGGGAGGGAACGATTATTCCCGTCGTTCTTTCCGTATATAAGGATAAGAGCTTCACCTTTATTATGAAGAGCCCGCCCGCATCAGCCCTGCTAAAACAGGCTGCTGGTCTCGCGAAGGGAAGCGGACTCTCGGGCAGAGAGTCTGTTGGCTCGGTCACTCGTGACCAGGTCAAGGAAATTGCGGAAACAAAGAAAGAGGATCTAAACGCGAGCGATGTCGAAATGGCGATGCGTATTATTGAGGGTACTGCCCGAAGTATGGGCATTATGGTTGAAGGTTAGACAAGCAGTTGTGGGAGGCGTCCGGCCGCGTGGCCGGAAGGCGCCGCGCGAACCACGAAACAGGAGGCCAATATGGCTAAACATGGAAAGCGTTACAATGGTGCCGAGGAGAAGCTGGATCGAGATAAGCTATATCCTCTCGATGAAGCTCTGGCTTTTCTCAAAGAAGGTGCTACCAAGGTCAAATTCGACGAATCTGTCGAATTATCGGCTAAGTTGGGTGTTGACCCTCGCCACGCGGAACAGATGGTGCGGGGAAGCGTAGTTTTGCCTAGTGGCATCGGCAAAACGCAAACGGTGGCCGTTTTTGCCAAAGGTGATAAAGCTAGGGAAGCGGCGGATGCCGGGGCCGATTTTGTTGGAGCCGAGGATCTGGCCGAAAAAGTCCAGGGTGGATGGATGGCATTTGACCGTGTAGTTGCGACCCCGGATGTTATGGGCGTGGTCGGCAAGATTGGTAAAATTCTTGGGCCTAGGGGATTAATGCCGAATCCTAAGTCGGGCACCGTTTCGTTTGATGTCGAGCGGATGGTGAAGGAAATAAAAGCAGGGAAGGTCGAATATCGAGTGGATAAGGCGGGTATCATCCACGCGGCGGTTGGAAAAGCCAGCTTTGAGGTCAATGCACTGGCCGACAATATCAGGGCGATGGTTGATGCTCTGGTTCGGGCGAAACCAGCGTCTAGCAAGGGTGTGTATTTTCGCGGATTGACAATCTCCAGCACGATGGGTCCCGGTGTGAAAGTTGATCACCAGGGTATCATCGCATCTTTGAAGTAGGGGACCGGAACTATGTCCACTGATGTAGCTGAAAAAGGAAGAGCGGCGACCGATAAAGGCCCAAATGAGCAAAAAGTGGCCCAGGTTGAAATTATCCGTGAAAAAATGGCAGATGCAACGGCGGCGATCCTATTTGATTTCCGGGGTCTTTCCGTTAGCCAGATGACGGTTCTCAGGAGTAAAACCCGCGAGGCGGGTGTTGAACTCACGGTGATGAAGAACAACCTTCTTGATCGTGCGATTGATGGAACGTCGTTTGATTCGCTTCGGGAGCATCTTAAAGGGCCCATATCTCTGGCGATTGCCAAAGGCGACCCAGTAGCTCCCGCAAAGGTGCTTAATGATTTTCTCAAGGATGCCGAAGGCGGGAAAATTAACGGCGGTGTGGTGGAAGGGGATTTCCTCGATGAGTCTCAGATTAAGGCTTTGGCGGATTTGCCTTCCCGCGAGGCTTTGCTGGGCCAATTAGTAGGGGTGATGGATGCCCAGGTGGCCTCTCTGCCACGTGTTCTCAACGCGGTACTGACAAGGTTGGTCTTTGCTGTCCAGGCCATTGCAAAAAAGAAAGAAACCGAGTAAGAATAGCCAGTTACCCCTATATAATGGGATTTCCTTGTTTGCGTATATTTTTGGTGCCCCTGCTCGGGGCTATCTGAATACCTGTAGCACATAGGAAGGGTTTAATAGTGGCGACTAAAGAAGATGTGATCTCCTTTATTGAAAGTATGACAGTCCTCGAACTCAGTGAATTCGTCAAGGAATTAGAAGAAAAGTTTGGTGTAACAGCTGCAGCACCGATGATGATGGGTGCCGCGCCAGCGGCTGGCGAAGCTGAGGCAGCTGAGGAGCAGACCGAGTTCACTGTAACGTTAAAAGCAGTTGGTGGTGAGAAAATCAAGGTTATTAAGACCATTCGTGAGTTGACAAGCCTGGGTCTCAAGGAGGCGAAAGAGGTGGCTGATACAGCTCCCAAACCTGTTGTGGAGAATGTCTCCAAAGAAGATGCCGACGCAGCAGCAGAGAAGTTAAAGGCTGTCGGTGCAGAGGTGGAAATCTCATAAAGCTTGCCGAGTAGAGTGCTGGTAATCCCTGTTGTCCCGAGGCCATTAAGGCGCCGGGGCCTCCCCAGGAACCGCCTTCGAGGTAAGCGATGAATACGAAGCTAAATGCAAACGGTAATGGCCGTAGGATTCGCGAGGATTTCGCAAAGATTCCTGCGGTTATAGACATTCCCAATCTGATTGATATCCAACTCGCCTCCTACGAGCGTTTTCTCTTGTGGGAGACTAAGGCGGAGGACCGCCGACCCGACGAAGGGCTAGAAGGCGTATTTCGTAGCATATTTCCCATTACGGATTCGGGTGAAAATGCTGTTCTTGAGTATCTCGGCTATGAAATCGGGATATGGGAGGCGGCTGGCGTCGAGTACGAGGGTCTTGGTGGCCCGGGCATTGTCGATGACAATGGTAATGAGATTTTTTGCCGCCAGAAGCACGAAGCGGACGAATGCCGCCAGAGGGGAATGACGTATGTTGCTCCTCTTCGGGTGTTGCTCCGGCTGACGATTTACGAAAAGGACGAGCAGACCAAGGAAAAGCGAGTCAGCGAGGTCAAAGAGCAAAAGGTTTATCTGGGTGAAGTCCCCCTGATGACCGACAACGGAACGTTCATTATCAACGGCACCGAGCGTGTGGTTGTCAGTCAAATGCACCGCTCGCCGGGCGCATTCTTCAGTTCCGATAAAACCAAGTCTTCCGCTATGTCAGCTTTCACCGCACGGATGATTCCGGCGCGAGGAAGTTGGCTCGATTTTGAGTTTGATACCAAAGAGTTGCTCTATGTGCGCATCGACCGTCGGCGCAAGCTGCCGGTCACGGTTCTTCTGCGTGCCTTCGGCCTCTCGATGGACGATATTCTCAACTCGTTCTATCAGAGTGAGGATATATTTTACGATGACAAGCGGAAGGTTTTCTTCAAGAATATAACCGAGTTGATGGTGAATCAGCGTATTTTTGAGGATCTTGTACTCCCCAAGACGGGGGAGTTGCTTCTTAAGGCGGGTCGGAAATTCACCAGGCCTACGCTCAGGAAGCTTCAGGCTGCCGGAATTGAAACCCTCGATCTTAAAGACGAGGAAGTTGTGGGAGGCATTGTAGCCCAGCCGATAGCTGATCCCGAGACGGGAGAAGTGCTGTTCGATACAAACTCCGAGATTACAGCAGAGTGTATCGCCACAATACGCGAGAAAAATATTGCCAAAATTCCACTCCTCTATGTCTCGGGTGTCGGAGCTGATCGAACGATTCGCGACACACTGACAACGGATAAATGTGAAACGTCCGAGGACGCACTAGTAGAGATATACAAGCGGCTCAGACCTGGCGACCCGCCGACGAAGGACACAGCTAAAAACCTATTCGAAAACCTGTTCTTCAATGCCAAGCGCTATGATTTGTCTAGGATAGGTCGTCTCAAGCTCAACACAAAGCTGGGTCTCAATCTGCCGCTAGATCAGCGAACGCTTACCCTCGACGATGTAATTGCAACTGTTCGCTACATTATCGAGCTTCGTCATGGACAAGGTTCTGTGGATGATATTGACCATTTGGGCAACAGGCGTGTCCGTTCGGTGGGCGAGTTGCTTGAGAGTCAGTTCCGCGTGGGGCTGGTCCGGATGGAAAGGGCCATTCGCGAGAGGCTGAGTATTCAAGATATTGAAACCTTGTCTGTACGTGATTTAATCAACTCAAAGATGATCACGGCGGCGATAAAAGAGTTTTTCGGGTCGAGTCAGTTAAGTCAGTTCATGGACCAGACGAATCCCCTTTCAGAGATTACCCACAAGAGAAGACTGTCGGCACTTGGTCCCGGAGGTTTGACTCGCGACCGAGCTGGTTTTGAGGTGCGTGATGTGCACCCGACTCACTATGGTCGGATTTGCCCAATTGAAACGCCTGAGGGCCCGAACATTGGGCTGATAGCCAGCCTTTCAACCTATGCTCGTGTTAATGAGTACGGTTTCATCGAGACGCCCTGTCGCAAGGTGGTGAGTGGGCGCGTATCTGATGAGGTCGAATGGCTTTCAGCCATCGATGAGGATAAGTATAAAATTGCCCAGGCAAATGCCGCTGTTGATGAGAAGGGTAATCTTCTCAACGACATGATTTCTGCGAGAACTAGCGGGGAATTTGTCCTGGTTCCCAAAGAACAGGTTGACTTCATGGATGTCTCGCCGAAGCAGTTGGTGAGTGTGGCAACCTCTCTCATTCCCTTCCTTGAGAATGACGACGCCAACCGAGCTTTGATGGGGTCGAACATGCAACGTCAAGCCGTTCCACTTTTGAGGACGGAGGCGCCGCGTGTGGGCACCGGCATGGAAGCCGTGGCTGCTCGTGATTCGGGTGCGGTTGTTCTCGCTCGTGCAGATGGCGAGGTTGTCAGCGCGGATGCGGCCAGAGTGGTTATCCGTGCGACTGGAGACGAACGCGAGGCACGGGATCCTGGTGTGTTTATTCACAATCTCGTGAAGTATCGCCGCTCCAATCAGAATACTTGTATTAATCAAAAGCCAATTGTTCATGTAGGTCAGAAGGTTAAGAAAGGCGAAGTTATTGCCGACGGTTTTTCGACCGATAAGGGCGAGCTTGCCCTGGGCCGAAACATGCTGGTCGCCTTCATGCCTTGGAACGGTTTTAACTTCGAGGACGCTATTATCATCTCGGAGCGAGTGGTTAAGGAGGATATTTACACATCTATCCACATCGATGAATTTGAGATTCAGGCGCGAGATACGAAACAAGGACCTGAGGAGATTACAAGAGACATTCCCAATCAGAGTGAAGAGGCTCTCATGAATCTTGATGAGAGCGGAATCATTCGTGTGGGCGCGAGAGTTGCCCCGGGCGATGTTCTGGTGGGGCGTATCACCCCAAAGGGTGAAACTCAGCTTAGCCCAGAGGAGAAGTTGCTTCGGGCGATATTTGGAGAAAAGGCCGGAGATGTTCGTGATTCCTCGCTTCGGATGCCTCCCGGTGTCGAGGGAACCATTGTTGAGGTGAGGGTATTTTCTCGTAGAGGAATACCCAAGGATGCAAGAACCATTACCATCGAGGAGGAGGAAATCGCTCGCCTCGAAAAGGATTATGGAGATGAGATACGTATCATCCGTGAAGAGGGTGAGCAGCGTCTCCGTTCAATGCTTGTTGGCAAAGAGGCTACCGCCAAGGTGGTACACCCCGAGTCGGGAGATGCTCTTGCGAACAAAGGTGATGCTCTGACTGCAGCGGCAGTTGCACCATTTAAAGGCAATCAATTGCTTAAGGTGGCTGTTTCCAAGGAAGTTGTGGGTCAGCTTAAAGAGGTGTTTCTCAGGTCCGATGAGCAAATCAAATTACTAGAGAGCATTCTTGAGGAAAAGATAAGTAAGCTTCAAAAGGGCGATGAACTTCCTCCTGGAGTGCAGAAAATGGTCAAAATTTATGTCGCGATGAAACGCAAGCTTCAGGTGGGCGATAAGATGGCTGGGCGTCACGGTAACAAGGGCGTCGTGTCAACCATCGTTCCTGTCGAGGATATGCCTTACCTCGATGACGGCACGCCAATCGACATTATTCTGAATCCGCTAGGAGTGCCCTCGCGAATGAACGTGGGCCAGATTTTGGAGACGAATCTTGGTTGGGCCGGAGAGAAGTTGGGGAAACATTTTGCCACCCCTGTTTTCGACGGAGCTCACGAAGAGGACATTGTTAATTTGATGGAGGAGGCGAAGCTGCCCCCCTACGGCAAGACAAAATTGCTCGATGGCCGTAGTGGCGATGTTTTTGAGCAGGCCGTAACAGTGGGAATTATCTACATGCTAAAGCTTCACCATCTGGTTGACGACAAAATCCATGCTCGCTCGACCGGCCCGTACTCCTTAGTTACTCAGCAGCCTCTAGGCGGTAAGGCGCAATTTGGTGGACAGCGGCTTGGTGAGATGGAGGTATGGGCGCTGGAGGCATACGGTGCCGCTAAAATCTTGCAGGAAATCTTGACAGTGAAAAGTGATGACGTGGCTGGGCGGACTCGGATGTACGAGTCTATCGTCAAGGGAGAAAATCTTCTGGAAGCGAATTTGCCCGAGTCATTCAACGTTTTGATGAAAGAGTTGCAGAGTCTCGCTCTCGACATCGAGCTGATCGAAAGCGGCGAGGCCCCGCGGTAAATAATCGCCCGCGGGTTAACCCGCAAGGCACCAGGAGGAAATGCATTGGACAGCATCCTCAATTTGTTTGAAAAGCCGAAGGATCCCGTCTCATTTGACGCTATCCGCATTCGACTAGCTTCGCCGCACACCATCCGAGCATGGTCATCGGGCGAAGTGAAAAAACCGGAGACCATCAATTACCGCACTTTTAAACCAGAGCGGGATGGCCTTTTTTGTGCGGTGATATTCGGTCCGATAAAGGATTACGAATGCCTGTGTGGCAAGTACAAGCGCATGAAATATCGCGGCGTCGTTTGTGAGAAGTGTGGGGTCGAGGTCATCTCCTCGAAAGTTCGTAGAGAGAGGCTTGCCCACATCGAACTGGCAAGTCCCGTATCCCATGTATGGTTCTTCAAAGGGTTGCCTAGCCGTATCGGTAATCTTCTCGACATGACTCTTCGCGAGCTTGAGCGGGTTCTCTATTTTGAGAATTATGTTGTTGTCGATCCAGGAGAGACTGGCTTAAAGAAAGGCGAGTTGGTCACAGAGGAGCAGTATCGCCAATTGCTTGATGAATTTGATGAAGATGAATTCAAGATTGGCATTGGCGCTGAAGCAATTCGAGAGCTTCTTGAGGAAATCGATCTTGAGTCCCTCGCGGTTCAGCTAAAGATCGATATCAAAGAAACTAACAACGTTCAGAAGCAGCGGAAATATATTAAACGCCTCAAAGTGGTGGACGCCTTCCGGAATTCGGGTAACCGACCTGAATGGATGATACTTGAGGTGGTGCCTGTATTGCCACCCGAACTCCGGCCACTGGTGCCTCTTGATGGTGGGCGTTTTGCAACGAGTGATCTAAACGATCTCTATCGCCGTGTCATTAACCGGAATAATCGTTTGATGAGGCTGATGGAGCTAAAGGCTCCAGACATCATTATTCGAAACGAGAAGCGGATGCTCCAGGAAGCTGTTGACGCTCTGTTCGATAATGGGCGACGGGGACGTTTGCTTCGGGGTGCGAACAGAAGACCTCTTAAGAGTCTTTCGGACATGCTTAAGGGAAAGCAAGGCCGCTTTCGTCAGAACCTTCTCGGAAAGCGTGTGGACTATTCGGGCCGCTCCGTAATCGTTGTCGGCCCTGAGCTTAGATTCAACCAGTGTGGTTTGCCCAAGAAGATGGCCCTCGAGTTGTTCAAGCCATTTATTTATAACAAGCTGGAAGAAAAGGGGCTGGTTTCCACTGTTAAAGCAGCTAAGAAGATGGTCGACGAGGAGCAGCCCGAGGTTTGGGATATTCTCGAAGAAGTGGTGAAAAACCATCCTGTAATTCTCAACCGGGCACCCACGCTTCATAGACTGGGTATGCAGGCTTTCATGCCCCAACTGGTTGAGGGTAAGGCCATTCGTGTTCATCCTCTGGTTTGCGCCGCTTTCAACGCTGACTTCGACGGCGATCAGATGGCTGTGCATGTTCCTCTTTCAATTGATGCAATGGAGGAGGCGAGGGTATTGATGCTCTCGGCCAACAATATCCTCTCCCCCGCGAATGGGATGCCGGTAGCCGTTCCGAGTCAGGACATCATCCTGGGTTGCTACTATCTGACTAAGCCCCGCTCTGGCGCAAAGGGTGAGGGGCGCGTCTTTAGTGGTTCCAAGGAAATTCGAGTTGCCTATGATCAGAAAGAGCTCGACTTGCAGACTCGTGTCCGTGCCCGGGTTCAAGGAGATTTGGTTGAGACAACGGTGGGCCGGATGTTGATGTTCGATATCCTGCCCGACAGTGTTCCGTTTGCTGCGGTCAACAAAGTGCTCGACAAGCGGAGTCTCACAAGTCTTGTAGCCACATGCTATGACCTCGCGGGTCGCGCGGCGACGGTCCAGTTCCTCGATAATTTGAAGGATCTGGGTTTCTATCATGCCACCATGGCCGGTATTTCCATCTCGATTGACGATATGAAGATACCTGACAAAAAAGTTGAGTTAACCGATCGAGCCCGTGATCAGGTTTTGGATGTGGAAAAGGAATACCGCGACGGTCTCATTACCGATGGCGAGCGCTACAACAAGGTTATCGATATTTGGAGCCACGTTACCGAAGAGGTGGCGGGTGAGATGTTCAAGTCTCTTGAGACAGAAGATGAATGGATGATGAACGGCGGTGAGATTAATAGGCCTGCTGACAATAGAACCACTGTCGATTCTGACTTTAACCCCATTTACATTATGGCCGACTCTGGAGCACGCGGGAGTACCGCCCAGCTTCGCCAGCTTGGGGGAATGCGTGGTTTGATGGCAAAGCCTTCGGGCGAGATCATCGAAACTCCGATTACAGCCAATTTCCGTGAAGGCCTTTCGGTGCTCCAGTACTTCATCTCGACGCACGGCGCACGTAAAGGATTGGCTGACACGGCCCTTAAGACTGCTAATAGTGGATATTTGACTCGCCGCCTGGTCGATGTGGCGCAGGATGTCATCATCTCCTTGGAAGATTGCGGAACTGTGAATGGGATTGACATGATTTCCCTGGTCGAGGGTGGTGAGATCATCCAGGCGCTTGGTGATCGCATTCTTGGCAGAATTGCTGTTCAGGACATCAAGGACCCGTTTAATGGGGATGTGCTCTGTAAAGTAGGCGATGAGATCGATTCAACTAAAGTCCAACTCATCGAAAATGCGGGTGTCGATAAAGTTGTCATTCGCTCGGTGCTCACCTGTGATGCGCGGGCAGGTGTCTGCTCAAAATGTTATGGCCGAAGCCTGGGTACTGGCAAGATGATTGAAATAGGCGAGGCGGTTGGTGTCATAGCGGCGCAGTCTATCGGTGAGCCTGGAACCCAGTTGACAATGCGCACCTTCCACATCGGCGGGACTGCGATGCGTGCTGGCGAGCAAAGCACTGTTGAGGCGAAAAGGCCTGGGATAATTAAATATGAAAACCTCCGAGTAATCGTCACTGCACGAGGCGATCATCTTGTCATGAATCGAAATGGTCAGATTGCTATTTGCGATGAAAGTGGTCGCGAGCGGGAACGCTACACTGTTGTTTACGGAGCCTCGATCAAGGCGAGAGAAGGTGCGCGGGTCAGTGAGGGTGAAAAAATTCTCGAATGGGATCCTTACACCACATCGGTCATGGCTGACAAAGATGGGCGGATTAATCTTGTCGATGTTATTGAAGGTTTGACCATGCAAGAGGAGATCGATGAAATTACCGGTCTCTCTCGCCGGGTGATACTTGACCACGTTGATGAAAAGCGCCAGCCGAGAGCCGTGCTCACGGACGAAGGTGGTGAGCAACTTGCGATGTATCCGTTGCCGGCTGGTGCGCACATTTCCGTAATTGAGGGCGAACTGATCACTCCTGGCACTGTGATTTTCAAAATCACGCGTGATACTTCGAAAACGAAGGACATTACTGGTGGTCTGCCACGTGTGGTGGAGCTTTTCGAGGCGCGTCAACCCAAGGAGAACGCGATAATTTCCGAGATCAACGGAAATGTGAAATTTGCCGGGACACTCAGGGGCATGAGGCGAGTGTTAGTGGTTTCGGATACGGGCGATGAACGTGAGTATTTAATTCCGCGTGGTAAGCATGTCAGTGTCCAAGAAGGCGACTATGTACGAGCTGGTGAGCCCTTGATGGATGGTGCCGCTAATCCCCATGACATTTTGGCTGTTCTTGGCGAAAAGGAACTCCAGAACTATCTGGTGAATGAGGTCCAGGAGGTCTATAGGCTTCAGGGTGTGCAGATCAACGATAAGCATATTGAAGTCATTGTGCGGCAAATGCTCCGGCGCCTAGAGATTACTGATCCTGGCGAGACAGAATTTGTCGTTGGCGAGCAAGTCACGCGGGAGTCTTTCAGGGCTCACAATCAAGAAGCTGACGACGAAGGTCGAACTACCGCGACGGCACGGCCAATTCTCCTTGGAATTACCCGGGCTTCACTTTCTACTGATAGCTTCATTTCGGCTGCCTCCTTCCAGGAGACGACTCGTGTCCTGACCCAGGCCTCAGTTTCCGGAAAGGTGGATCACCTGAGGGGACTCAAAGAAAACGTTATTATGGGGAGATTGATACCCGCTGGTACTGGTAATAAAAGGTATCAACAAGTTGAATTGCTTTCACCGGAAGTGGAACTTGCTCCCGCTCAGGATGATACTCAACTGATGTCGGACGCTGTGGATGAGATGGAGGAGGAGGTTGTTGAGGAGGTTGTTGAGAAGGTAGTAGAGATAACTTCATCGCCTGTCGAAGAGGCAGAATCGACAGAAGAGGCGGTGAGCGCACCCTCGGCTCCAGTTGTTGAAAAAGAAACATCTGAGGAGTAATAAAGGCGAAAATTTCGTCATATAAATTACCCGAAGAAAAGTAAATTGTAAGACTTGAGGAATAGTGAATTGTTGGGCTTGACAGGAGCTAGAGTTTCTTTATAATCCCGGCTTCCTGAGCAGAAACAGGGCGATTTTCCCTGGTAATGCTATGGTGCTTAGTGATTGAATTTAAAGTTATTAGGCGTGTTTCGCCTGATTGAGTTCATACGGCCTGTTTGCTAGATATTTTGATTTTATGGCATTAGAGCCTTGAACTGACATTCAGGCGGTTTTTTTTGGAAATTTTTTTACTGTTTGGAGTGAGCTGTGCCGACAATAAGTCAATTGATTCGAAAGGGTCGTAAGCAAACCCGTGAGAAGTCAGGCAGCCCCGCCCTGCGCTCCTGTCCTCAGAGAAGAGGAGTTTGTGTGCGCGTCTATACTACGACGCCAAAGAAACCCAACTCCGCGCTCCGCAAGGTGGCTCGTGTTCGACTTACAAACGGGATGGAAGTGACAACATATATTCCCGGCGAGGGTCACAACCTACAGGAGCACTCCATTGTGCTCATTCGTGGCGGGCGTGTTAAGGACCTTCCTGGAGTTCGCTACCATGTAGTGCGAGGGACACTCGACAGCGTTGGTGTCGAGGCCCGTCGCAACGGAAGATCAAAATACGGAGCGAAAAGACCGAAGTAGCCCCTATTTTTTAGGTAACTCAGTTTAAAAGGGAGGGTTTCGCCTGATGGCAAGGCGGAAAAGAGCGACTAAGCGTGTGGTTTTACCGGATCCGAAGTTCAAGGATCGCCTGGTAACTCGGTTCATCAACTCGTTGATGATTCAGGGCAAAAAATCGCTTGCCGAGAGAGTTTTTTACGACGCGATGGACATTATTGAAGAGAAAATGAAGGAAGATCCTCTCAAGGTGTTCAAGCGTGCGGTTGAGAACGTTAAGCCGGCTCTTGAGGTTCGGCCTCGGCGAGTCGGTGGGGCGACCTATCAGATTCCGATTGAAGTCAGGCCGGATCGCCGGACCGCACTAAGTATCAGATGGATTATTCAGAACTCCCGAAGTCGGGACAAAAAGATTGAGGCTGGCCTTTCTGCCGAACTCATGGATGCAGCTAACAGTACTGGTGGGTCAGTTCGACAGAGAGAAAATACCCATCGTATGGCTGATGCCAATAAGGCCTTTGCTCACTACCGCTGGTAGTAAAGCATAAAGGAAGATAAGTCGTGGAAAAGAGAGCTCCTCTCGATAAAATTAGAAACATCGGTATCATGGCTCACATCGATGCCGGGAAAACGACCACCACAGAACGTATTTTGTTCTATACGGGTCGAACCCATAAGCTGGGCGAGGTTCATGATGGGAACGCCACCATGGACTGGATGGAGCAGGAGCAAGAGAGAGGCATAACAATCACTTCCGCTGCTACCACGTGTGAGTGGAACGATCATATTATCAATATTATTGACACCCCGGGGCATGTGGACTTTACGGCAGAGGTAGAGCGCAGCCTACGCGTTCTTGACGGTGCTGTAGCTGTTTTCTGTGCTGTTGGGGGTGTTGAGCCCCAGAGCGAAACTGTATGGCGCCAGGCCGAGAAATACGGCGTTCCGCGTATCGTATTTGTCAACAAGATGGACCGCATGGGTGCGGACTTTTATAGCGTCGTGAGTCAGATTGAAGAGCGCCTCGCTTCGAACCCCATGGTGGTTCAACTGCCTATCGGTACGGAAGATGATTTCGTGGGGATGGTGGATTTGGTGACTGGCACTGCGCGGGTTTTCGATGACCCCATGGGGACGACTTTTAGCACCGTCGATATTCCCGCTGAAATGGCAGATTTGGCAGCAGAATGGCGCGAGAAACTTTTCGAGGCTCTATCGATGTGCGATGAGGCTTTGATGGAGCGCTACCTTAACGGCGATGATATTCCCGTTGAGGATGTAAAAGCTGTAATCCGGAAGGCCACGCTGTCGGGCGAGGCTGTTCCGGTTTTCTGTGGCTCAGCTTTCAGAAACAAAGGTGTTCAACTTCTTCTTGACGCTGTTGTAGATTACCTGCCCAATCCGCTGAATCTGCCTCCGGTAGAAGGTACGTTGACCGAAGAAGAAATTGAGGCTGGTAAAGTGGCGCCAATTCGAAAGCCCTCAACCGACGAGCCCTTTTCTGCTATCGCTTTCAAGGTAATGAATGATTCTTTCGTGGGCCAATTGATATTTCTCCGGGTCTATTCCGGTGTTCTGGCAGCAGGATCTTCCGTCTTGAACATGGTTACTGGCAAAGAGGAACGCGTAGGGCGCCTTTTGCAGATGCATGCTAATAAACGTGAGGAAATAAAAGAGGCGCATGCCGGAGATATCGTAGCTGCTATCGGCCTGCGCCGCACAAAGACAGGAAATACACTTTGCGTCCCTTCAGATCCAATCCTTCTCGAATCGATTGATTTTCCCGAACCTGTTATTTCAATAGCCATCGAGCCCGCTACGAAGGCGGATCACGACAAACTCGGAAATGCGCTTGGACGCCTCTCAGACGAGGATCCGACGTTTATCGTCAAGACGGATGAGGAAACTAGCCAGACGATTCTTTCAGGGATGGGCGAGCTTCATCTGGAGATTTTAGTTGACCGGCTTACCCGCGAATTTGGTGTTGTTGCCAACGTAGGTAAACCACAGGTCGCCTTCCGCGAAACGATTCGAGTAGAGTCGAATGCGAGATCTAGGTTCGTTCGCCAGTCCGGTGGACGAGGCCAATTTGGCGATGTCGAACTCATGATTAAACCTCTTGAGCCTGGAAGTGGATTTGTTTTTGTCAACAAAATCGTTGGCGGAGCAATTCCTCGTGAGTACATCTCCTCGGTTGAAAAAGGTGTTCGTGAGGCATTGGATTCGGGCGTAATTGCTGGATATCCCGTAGTGGATATTGAGGCGACTGTTTATGACGGCTCGTTCCATGCAGTGGACAGTTCAGAAATGGCATTTAAGATTGCCGGTTCCATGGCTTTCAAAGATGCTGTAAAAAAAGCCAAACCTGTACTTCTTGAGCCAATAATGGATGTGGAATCTATTTGTCCTCCAGATTATCTGGGTGATGTGATGGGGGATTTAACTTCCCGTCGAGGCCGTATCAAGGAAATGTCAGATCGGGCGGGCGCGAAGGTAGTAACAGCGTCAGTACCCCTATCCCTGATGTTTGGTTATGCCACTGACCTGCGTTCGATGTCGCAGGGAAGAGCGACTTATACAATGCAGTTCGGACGGTACGAGCAATTGCCGGCTTCTTTGGCCGAGGAATTGATCGCCCGAGTCCAGGGAGCGGTTGTAGAGACTGCTTGATAAAGCTTGCCGGGTGTCCGGTGAGAAATACGGGCAAAATTGCCTGAATACGAAACAAGAAGAAGAAAAGGAGAAGTTCTGCCATGGCTAAGGCGAAGTTTGAACGGACAAAGCCGCACGTGAACGTAGGGACGATCGGACACGTTGACCATGGGAAGACAACGTTGACGGCAGCGATAACCAAGCATCTAGCGGAATCAGGCGGAGCCGAGGCGGTCGCGTTTGATGAGATCGACAAAGCCCCTGAGGAGCGCGAGCGTGGTATCACGATAGCGACGGCGCACGTTGAGTACGAGACGGCGAACCGTCACTACGCACACGTTGACTGCCCGGGACACGCAGACTACGTGAAGAACATGATAACGGGAGCGGCTCAGATGGACGGGGCGATTCTCGTTGTGTCGGCTGCGGACGGCCCGATGCCTCAGACGCGCGAGCACATACTGCTGGCGCGGCAGGTTGGGGTTCCGAACATCGTTGTGTATATGAATAAAGTAGACATGGTGGATGATGAGGAGTTGCTGGATCTGGTTGAGTTGGAGGTACGGGAGCTTCTCTCGAACTACGATTTTCCAGGCGACGACATCCCCTTTGTGAAAGGCTCGGCGCTTCAGGCCCTCGAGGGCACCTCTACGGAGAGCATCGATGAGCTGATGACGGCGGTAGATACATACATCCCTCAGCCAGAGCGCGATGTAGATAAGCCGTTCCTGATGCCGGTTGAGGACGTATTCTCGATTTCGGGTCGCGGTACGGTTGCGACGGGTCGTGTAGAGCGCGGGATCGTGAACGTAGGCGATGACGTAGAGATCGTAGGGATCAACGATACGCAGAAGACCGTGGCGACGGGGGTTGAGATGTTCCGCAAGCTTCTGGACCAGGGTCAAGCTGGCGACAACGTAGGCGTTTTGCTTCGCGGCACGAAGAAAGATGAGATAGAGCGGGGCCAGGTTCTTGCGGCGCCGGGCTCTATCCTGCCTCACACGAAGTTCAAGTGCGAGGTGTACATATTGACGAAAGAGGAGGGTGGTCGCCATACCCCGTTTTTCAATGGCTACCGTCCCCAGTTTTATTTCCGTACAACAGACGTGACGGGCTCGGTAACACTACCCGAGGGTCGCGAGATGGTGATGCCGGGAGACAACGTGGGTATGGATGTGGTATTGATTCAGCCCATCGCAATGGAGAAAGAACTTCGCTTCGCCATTCGCGAGGGTGGCCGGACAGTAGGTGCCGGGGTCGTTACCGAGGTGATCGAATAGTCCCCCGCATAGGGGAGAGAGGCAGTAGGGAGCAAGATGGATCAAAAGATTCGGATACGCCTGAAAGCCTATGATCACCGCCTGCTCGATCAGTCGGTGGCCGAGATTGTCGAGACGGTACGCCGTACTGGGGCGGTTCTTGTCGGACCAATCCCTCTGCCTACGACGATTAGCAAATATACGGTGCTCCGTGGACCGCA
Organism: Nitrospinaceae bacterium; assembly: GCA_018669005.1. NCBI lineage: Bacteria > Pseudomonadati > Nitrospinota > Nitrospinia > Nitrospinales > Nitrospinaceae > Nitrospinaceae bacterium. Next base: position 56,725 of record JABJAL010000064.1, on the reverse strand, counting down.
CGTGCATAAAAAGTCCCGCGAGCAATTTGAAACACGTACGCATAAGCGCCTAGTAGATATCATGGACCCGACCCAACAGACGGTCGATGCCTTGATGAAACTAGAGTTGGCCGCTGGCGTCGACGTCGAAATCAAGCTTTAGACAGGGATACGAAACAATGGATTTTATTATGGGCCGAAAATTGGGCATGACCCACGTATTTTCTCCTGACGGGGGAACGATACCCGTTACTGTGGTGGAAGCGGGCCCTTGCACCGTACTCCAGAAAAAGTCAATTGAAAAAGATGGCTACGAGGCGTTACAGATTGGATTCGCACCGAAAAAAGAAAAGGGCGTTTCGAAAGCCATGATGGGCCACTTCAAAAAAGCGGGTTCGCAGCCCTTCCGGTACATCAGGGAAGTTCCAATTGGCGAGGGAGACGAGGAGCTTGAGGTTGGCTCCGTAATAGATGCCACAGCTTTTGACCGAGGTGATCGGATAGACGTTACCGGAACGAGTAAGGGACGTGGATTTGCCGGAGCCATGAAACGCCACGGATTTTCTGGCGGTCCCGCTTCCCACGGCGGTATGTTCGACCGTGGAATAGGTTCGGTAGGTAACGCGGCTTATCCAGGTCGCATTATCAAGGGAAAGAAGATGGCTGGCCACATGGGCAATGAGCGCGTGACCACACAGTGTGTGTTACTCGTTGACCTGGTGCCCGAGGACAATCTGATTTTTGTCCGGGGTTCCGTTCCCGGAGCTCCTGGTGGTCTCGTTTTCCTACGCAAGAGTGTTAAGGGCCAGCGTGGAGGCCTCGATGGCCCCAAGGAGCAGGTGCGCAGCCTGAATCCCCTGAAGGCCTCAAAGCGCGCGGCGCGGGGAGGCTGAGGAAGATATGTCTCAAGTTGACGTACTGGACCTTGATGGAAAAGTTGTTGAGCAGATCGAACTTCCCGAATCTGTATTTAATGGCGAGGTGAAGCTACATCTGATTCATCAGATGGTGAAGTATCAGCTAGCCAAACGGCGAGCCGGAACGCACTCAACCTTAACCCGCAAGGAAGTAAGCGGGACGGGCGCTAAGCCTTGGCGTCAGAAGGGAACTGGGCGCGCTCGCGCGGGTGATGTTAAATCCCCCATTTGGCGTAGTGGTGGTATAACCTTTGGCCCTAAGCCGCGCAGCTATAAGCAGAGGATGCCCAAGAAAATGCGTCGAGGTGCTTTGATGAGTGCACTTAACCTGAAGCTAAAAGAAGGAAAGCTTAAGGTAATTGCGGATTTTCAGTTCTCCGAGGCCAAGACGAAGACGGCAATCGATGCACTCAACAACCTTGATGCCGCGGGCAAGACACTTTTGGTAAGCAATGAGCAGCAGGCAAATTTCCTCACTGCCGTGAAGAACGTACGCACGGCCAAGCCACTCCGGGTCGAGGGACTTAACGTATACGATATCATGTGGCACGAGCATATTTTGTGCACAAAGGGCGCCATCGAGGCAATTGCCCAAAGATTGGCAGGATAAAAAATGGAAAATACCTCGATAGTTAAACGGCCTTGCGTAACAGAAAAAAGCGTAATGAGCAGCGAAGAGTCGAATAAGGTTGTCTTTGATGTGGATCGGCGCGCCAATAAGATTCAAATCAAAGCAGCTATTGAAGAGTTGTTCAGCGTCACCGTTATCAAGGTCAATACGATGACAATGCCAAGCAAGAGAGTGCGAATTGGTCGGCATATGGGTTCAAGGCCGCCCTGGAAAAAAGCTGTGGTCACTCTCAAAGAGGGCGATCATATTGAATTCTTCGAGTCGGCATAAGACATCGGGAGGCAATAATGCCACTCAAGAAGTTTAAACCAACATCACCAGGCCGCCGTTTCATGGCGATTCTCACCAGGGACGAGATTACTCGGGATAAACCCGAAAAATCTTTGACCAAGGGAATTTTCAGCTCGGGCGGTCGAAATAACAACGGTAGAACTACCTCGTTTTGGAGAGGCGGAGGCCATAAGCGCCGCTATCGAGTGATTGATTTCAGGCGGGAAAAGCATGGTGTGCCTGCCACGGTTCGAACGATTGAATACGATCCGAATCGCTCGGCGAGGGTGGCACTTCTTGTTTATCTGGATGGGGAGAAGCGCTACATCGTGGCCCCCAACGGCCTAGAGATTGGCCAGGAGTTAGTGTCTGGGCCAGAGGCTGATGTGAAGATGGGCAACGCCCTTCCGATCTCGAAGATTCCGGATGGTACTGTATGCCACAACATCGAGATGAAGCCTGGTAAAGGGGCACAAATTGCCCGAAGTGCTGGAGCTAGCGCACAACTCATGGCCAAGGAGGGTGAATATGCGACCTTCCGACTCTCCTCGGGTGAAATGAGACTAATCCTTGCCACCTGCTATGCCACCATCGGCGAGGTAGGCAACCAGGATCACTCTAACGTAAGCTTTGGTAAGGCGGGTCGTAGCCGATGGCTCGGTAGAAGGCCTCATGTAAGAGGTGTTGCAATGAATCCCGTTGATCATCCACTAGGAGGTGGTGAGGGAAAAAGCTCTGGTGGACGGCACCCTGCTACCCCTTGGGGAAAACCCACAAAGGGCTACAAAACACGTAAACGCAATAAGCCTTCGTCAAAGTTTATCGTCCGGCGAAGAGGCAAGAAATAATCGGCCACTAGGCCCGGAGGAAAGATATGGCTCGCTCTCTGCACAAAGGCCCATTTATCGATGACCACCTTCGAAAGAAGGTCGAGGCCCAGTCTGGCAGCAGCGATAAGCGGATGATTCGTACATGGTCCCGGCGCTCGACAATTGTTCCCGAGTTTGTGGGATATACGTTTGCTGTTCACAATGGGAAGAAATTCATCCCTGTTTATGTGTCGGAAAACATGGTTGGTTTTAAGTTGGGAGATTTTTCTCCGACTAGGACTTATAGAGGCCACACTGGTATTACCAAGCGTCAAGTTACGCTTAAATAGACCAGTTTATTCGAGGCAAGCAGATGTCTAAGGCAGTGCTTAAGTACTACAAGGCGAAACCAAGGAAAACGCGCCAATTGGCCGACATGGTTCGAGGCAGGCGAGTATCCGAGGCGTTGGTGCTTTTAAATCTCTCGGCGCGCGATGCTTCGAAGGATCTTGAAAAACTGATCAGATCGGCTCTTGCCAATGCGACTGACAGGGGCGAAAACGATGATCCTGATGCTTTGATAGTTCAGAATGTAACTGTTGACGAGGGGCCAACAATGAAGAGGTTCCGCCCCAGAGCGCGGGGCCGAACAGGAAGAATTTTGAAACGCACATGCCACGTACAAGTGGTCTTAGACGAACCGAAGTAGGAGAGGACCATGGGGCAAAAAGTTCATCCAGTAGGTTTTCGGGTTGGCATCACCAGAGGGTGGCAGTCCACTTGGTTCGCCAATAATCGTAATTTTGCGGATCTGCTCCACGACGATTTGAAGATTCGTAAGTTCGTGAAAGAGCGCCTAACGCATGCGGGAGTCAGCAACGTTGAAATAGAACGGGCGAGCAACCGTGCACGGATCAATATTTGGACGGCAAGGCCAGGAATCATCATCGGAAAGCGTGGCGCGGAAGTTGACAAGCTCAAGTCTGACTTACAGGAGCTTACCGGTAACCAAGTTTACATAAACATCAAGGAAGTTAGAAAAGCCGAGATGGATGCGCAACTGGTTTCTGAGAATATCACAATGCAGCTAGAGCGCCGTATTGCCTTTCGCCGGGCTATGAAGAAATCAGTAACCTCATCAATGCGATTTGGCGCCAAGGGAATAAAAATTCAGTGTTCGGGCAGGCTTGGTGGTGCCGAGATAGCCCGGACTGAGTGGTACAGAGAAGGACGAGTCCCGTTGGGTACACTTCGAGCGGATATCGATTATGGATTCTCCGAGGCGCGGACGACTTACGGGATGGTCGGCGTGAAAGTTTGGATATTCCGTGGGGAGATGATTCGCGCCGCAAGGAAGCGGCCCGGAAGTGAAGCCCCCTCGGGAATGGAATCGTAAGGAGCGGATGACGATATGCTGCAGCCCAAGCGGACAAAATTCAGAAAACAGATGAAGGGGCGCACCCGCGGAAAAGCGCGAGCTGGCAACACCCTTTCCTTCGGGAGCTTCGGTCTCCAAACGCTTGAAACTGTTCGGCTGACTGCCCGACAGATAGAGGCGGCGCGTATTGCGATGACACGCTATGTGAAGAGAGGCGGTCGGATTTGGATTCGCGTATTTCCAGACAAGCCAGTTTGCAAAAAACCGGCTGAGGTAAGAATGGGAAAAGGGAAGGGAACACCTGAATTTTGGGTAGCTCCTTGCCGCGCTGGACGAATTATTTATGAACTCGATGGTGTACCTCTTGACGTGGCCAAGGAAGCGCTTCGACTGGCTGGTCGTAAGCTCCCTTGTAAGACTCGATTTGTAACGGTATCGCAAGGAACTACAGCATGAAAATGTTAGAAGTCAGGGAGTTGGGCGCCACAGAGCTCGAAGAGAAGGAAAACGAGCTAAAAACGGAGCTGTTCAACCTTAAATTTCGGAAGGCATCGGGTCAGCTCGATAACACGGCGCGTATTCTCACCGTGCGACGGGACTTGGCGAGAGTCTCCCATTCGAAAACCGAGAGGCAGGCTCAGGAATCTGGGTCCGCTTCGGAGGAGAGCTAGAGAATGGCCGAAGAGCGCGGCCGCCGCAAAGTGCGGAATGGTGTTGTCGTAAGCAACAAAATGGACAAGACCGTGACTGTCGAAGTCGTCCGAACCTTTCAGCACACCACCTTCAAGCGGGTGGTGCGCCGAAGCAAGAAGTATGTGGTCCATGACGGAGAAAATACGCTGAAACAAGGCGATCAGGTTCGGATTATAGAAACGCGCCCCATGAGCAAGAGAAAACGGTGGCGTCTGCTTGAAGTGATTGAGCGCGCGGTTTAGAGCGCCGAGAAGAGGGTATTAGCCGTGATTCAGATGCAGACAAATTGCAGCGTGGCCGACAACTCGGGGGCCAAGCGAGCCCAGTGCATTAAAGTGCTTGGGGGCTCGCGCAAACGCTATGCCCGTGTCGGTGACATTATCGTCATTTCGGTGAAAGAGGCTGCTCCCAATAGCCAGGTGAAAAAAGGTGAAGTTCGCCGGGCTGTTGTTGTGCGGACGACAAAAGAAACAGGTCGTGAAGACGGAACATACATCCGCTTCGACGATAATGCTGTTGTGCTTATCAACGATGCACGTGAGCCGGTCGGTACTCGTATTTTTGGGCCCGTGGCCCGGGAGCTCAGGCGCAAACGCTTTATGCGTATCGTGTCTCTGGCTCCCGAAGTTCTTTGAGGTTGGTTTGATGGGAAAACACAGTAAGACCCATGTGAAAAAAGGTGACACTGTAGAGGTGATTTCCGGGCGCGAGAAGGGAAAGCGCGGCAAGGTGCTTCACGTTCTCAAAACCCAGAACCGCGTTATTGTGGAAAAAATCAATATGATTAAGCGCCACACGAAGCCGACCCAGGATAATCAGCAGGGTGGCATCATCGAGCGCGAGGGAAAGTTACATATTAGTAATGTGATGCCGGTTGATCCGAAATCTGGGAAGCCCACCAGGGTGTCCAGGAAGCGCCTTGAGGATGGTACTCGGGTTCGCGTAACACAGCGCAGCGGCGAGCTGCTCGATACGGTATAAGGACGACGAATGATGGCTTACGTACCAGAGATGCTTCAAAAATACCGAGAGCAGGTTATTCCCGAGCTCCAGAAGGAATTTGGCTATACAAACCAGATGCAGGTGCCTGGGCTCGTCAAGATTACCCTGAACATGGGGCTGGGCGAGGCAGTTCAGACCGCCGCCGCCCTTGAGAAGGGTGTCGAGCAGCTTACGATTATCGCGGCTCAAAAGCCCGTGGTTACAAAAGCGAAAAAGTCCATCGCCAACTTTAAGTTGCGCGAGGGAATGTCGATTGGCGCGATGGTTACGCTCCGCAATGCTCGGATGTGGGATTTTTATAGTCGTTTGGTGAACGTTGCGCTTCCCCGTGTTAGAGATTTTCGGGGGCTAAGCCCAAAGTCTTTCGACGGTCGTGGAAACTATAGTCTCGGTATACGGGATCAGGTGATTTTCCCTGAAATCGATGTAGATAATATTGATCACTCGCGGGGGTTGGGCGTAGTTATCAACACCTCGGCTAAATCGGATGAAGAGGGCAGGGCGCTGCTCCGCCTCTTGGGCGTTCCTTTTAGACAGTCTTAGTAGGAGAGAACGTGGCGAAGAAGTGTTTGGTTGCGAAACAGAAGAAAACACCGAAATTCGGAGTGCGGGGCTATAACCGGTGCATGCGTTGCGGACGCCCTCGGGGATTTTTACGCCGCTTTAAATTGTGCCGGATCTGCTTCCGCGAGCTTGCCCTAAAGGGTGAGATTCCCGGAGTAACGAAGTCGAGTTGGTAGACGGAGAAAAGAACAGATGAGTATGACCGATCCGATCGCCGATATGCTCACACGGATTCGAAATGGCCTTCAGGCAGGACATTTGAAGGTAGAGATTCCGGGGAGCAACATGAAAAAACAGATTGCCGGACTTCTCCGCTCACAGGGTTTTATAAAGGGCTATGAGATGGTTCCAGGCCATATGGGCCGCGATAATATCTCGGTTGAGTTTACTGAAAACGCTAAAGAGGTGTTGACTGGCCTCAAGCGTATCAGCAAACCGGGGCGCAGGGTTTATGTGGGAAAAGAAGAGGTGCCCCAGGTGCTTAGTGGTCTGGGGGTAGCCGTAATTTCGACTTCTAAGGGTTTGATGACCGACAACGAGGCTCGCGAGGCGGGCGTCGGCGGTGAATTCGTTTGCGAAATTTGGTGAGGTTTTAGATGTCTCGTATAGGAAGAATGCCGATTCCCATCCCGCAGGGGGTGGAGGTCAAGCTCGATGGTGTGAACATCACAGTGAAGGGCCCCAAGGGGATTCTCTTCCGCGAGTTGCATCCAAATCCAAAGGTTGAAATCGTTGACAGTGTGATTAATGTTACCCGGCCGAGCGAATCTAGGCAGGATAAATCCCTGCACGGGCTGACGAGGTCCCTGATTGCCAACATGGTCGAAGGGGTGACGAAAGGCTATGAGAAAGAACTAGAAATTATTGGATTGGGGTTCCGGGTCGAGGCTGACGGAAAGGGTTTGATTCTTAACGTAGGATATTCCCATCCTGTAAAGATTTCGGCTGTTGATGGGATTGATTTTGAGATCCAGAGCGACCGTCAGAGAAATGCCATCAAGGTTAAGGGAATCGATAAGGAAGTCGTTGGATTCGTTGCAGCGGAGATACGGCGCGTGAAGCCCCCCGAGCCCTACAAGGGAAAAGGTATCCGCTACTTAAACGAAGTCGTGCGGCGTAAGGTAGGCAAAGCAGGTGTTTAGCCCGAAAGGCGGTGAGTGTGCCTAAGAGAACCAAGAGAGAATCCTGGCTCGGTAGAAAGACAAGGGTTCGCAAGAAATTGAAAGGTGTTCAGGAGCGGCCTCGTTTGTCCGTATTCAGAAGCAGCAAGCATATTTATGCACAGATTATTAACGACATAGACGGGGCGACACTAGCGGCGGCTTCCTCGCAGGACAAGGAGTTCGCCACCTCATCGGATAAATCCAAAGGCGGCACCATGGATGGTGCTGTGATAGTTGGGAAATTACTCGGCGACCGGGCCAAGGCGAAGGGCGTCGAGCAGGTAGTTTTCGACCGAAACGGTTATCTCTATCACGGCCGCGTGAAAGCCCTGGCGGATGCGGTTCGCGAAACGGGAGTGAAGTTCTGATGGCTCAGGAACCCGAAAGAAGAGGCCGGAGAAATAGGAAAGATGATGGCTCCGGTGATGATCACGATATTGTAGATCGCGTAATTTATATAAACCGGGTAGCAAAAGTGGTCAAAGGCGGTAGGCGCTTTAGTTTCAGTGCGCTTATAGCTGTCGGTGATCGCAAAGGAAAAGTGGGCATCGGTATGGGTAAGGCGAACGAAGTGCCCGAGGCTATCCGCAAGGGCGTCGAGGCCGCACGCAGGGCGATGGTTCAAGTGTCGCTTGAGGGCGGCACAATACCGCATAAGGTTTTGGGTCGATTTGGCGCAGGCCGCGTGTTTATGAAACCAGCTTCCAAAGGAACTGGTGTCATTGCTGGTGGGCCTGTTCGCGCAGTTTTGGATATGGCCGGTGTGAGCGACATTCTTACAAAATGTATTGGGACGAGAAATCCACACAATGCGGCCAAGGCTACGCTTGAGGGTCTTAAGTCCCTCCGGACGTTGAAGCAAGTCATGGCGATTCGCGGATTGCCAGAGCCCGCTACCGAGCCAGAGCCCGTCGCCGAGCAGGCGACGGCCGAGGCGTAATGGGAGAAGTTGAATCGTGGCTGAACAGGTAAGAGTGACGCTCCGCAAGAGCCCGATCGGCTATAACAAGAAGATTCGCGAGGTGTTGCGTGGCCTCGGGCTTAGGAAAATGAACTCAACAACGGTACGAACGGATTGTCCCTCGATTCGGGGGATGATTTTCAAGGTAAAGCACCTCGTTGAGGTTGAGGAAGTTTAACCTCGTACGTGGTCGGCATTACCGGAGGATGGCAGCAATTGGCTCCTGATAACGATTATACAAAACTAGGTGATCTGAGGGCTACACCGGGTTCTGTGCGCTCGAGGACTCGTGTGGGCCGGGGTACAGGTTCCGGGCACGGTAAGACCTCACGCAGGGGCCAGAAGGGCCAGAAGTCTCGCTCAGGTTATAAGCGTAAGCCGGGTTTTGAGGGTGGACAGATGCCCCTCCAGCGGCGACTTCCGAAGCGTGGTTTCAATAATATCTTTAAGAAAGAATACTCGGAAGTGAACGTCGGCAAGCTTGAGCGTTTCGATGCCGAGGCTGTGGTAGACGCTTACGAGTTGGAGGCCGCGCGAATCGTCCGTAAACTGGCTAGCAGTGGGGTCAGGCTTCTTGGTTCGGGTGCGATCGACCGTGCCCTGACCATTAGGGTCCAGGGTTGCAGCGAGTCCGCCCGCCGAAAGGTCGAGGCAGCTGGCGGCAAGGTTGAGATTGTTCCCCTCAAGGGCGAGCAGAAGGGTACCGGCGAGTGAGAGAAGGCGGCGTCGGCAACATATTTCAGGTCCCCGAGTTGAAGAACAGAATACTGTTCACGCTCGCGTTGCTGGCTGTATACAGGATAGGTGTCCATGTGCCCACGCCGGGCATCGACACGGTGGCGTTAGCTGCATTTTTTGCTGAGCTTCGCGGCGGCGGTAGCACCATCATGCAGTTTTTTGATCTATTCACTGGCGGTGCACTCAGCCAGGTGACGATTTTTGCGCTGGGCATTATGCCCTACATTAGTTCGTCCATTATTCTTGAATTGCTGACGGTGGTAATTCCCCATCTTGAGCGACTCAAAAAAGAGGGCGAGGCGGGTCGCAAGAAAATAAATCAGTACACCCGCTACGGGACGGTGTTCCTCTCGACGATTCAGGGTTTTGGCATCGCCGCAGGAATCGAGCAGATGCAGGCGCCGACAGGCGCGCTTGTTGTGCCGGACCCCGGCTGGAGTTTTCGCTTAATGACGGTGCTCACGCTGGTGGCGGGCACTTCGTTCATCATGTGGCTCGGCGAGCAAATTACCGAGAGGGGAATTGGCAACGGCATCTCGTTGATCATCTTCGCTGGCATCGTGGCCGGCCTGCCCAGTGCGATTATCAACTCGTTTCGGTTGATGGGCACCGGCGAGATTTTGCCATTCGTCATGATTTTACTCGTCCTCGCCATGTTGGCGGTGGTGGCCTTGGTGGTTTGGTTTGAAACGAGTCAACGACGCATCAGGGTGCAATATGCTAAACGTATGGTTGGCCGAAAGATGGCGGGTGGCCAGGAGACACACCTTCCTTTAAAGGTGAATACCTCGGGGGTTATCCCGCCAATTTTTGCTAGCTCGCTGATTTTGTTTCCGGCAACGATCGCGCAGTTCTCGAACGTTCCGTGGATGAACCAGCTTAGCCAAATGTTGGCGCCGGGAAGCGCGCTTTACATAATTTTGACTGTTGCCTTGATATTTTTCTTTGCATATTTTTACACGTCGATTATTTTTAATCCCGTGGATGTGGCTGACAATTTGAGGAAATACGGTGGTTTTATTCCTGGGAGACGCCCTGGTAGGCCAACCGCAGATTTTATTGATCGCACTTTGACCCGTTTGACGTTCCTGGGCGCGATTTACCTGAGCTTGATTGTTATTCTGCCAACGTATTTGATTCAGTGGTTCAATGTTCCCTTCTTCTTCGGGGGAACGGCACTACTCATCGTCGTCGGTGTAGCCGTTGATACGCAGCGCCAGATAGAGAGCCATCTTGTGATGCGCAATTACGAGGGTTTCCTACGCAAGAGTAAGGCCCGGCGGAGGGCTGTGTAAGTAATGAAAATTGTACTGCTTGGCCCTCCGGGAGCGGGAAAAGGCACGCAAGGCGTTCGGTTGGGTAAAGCCCAAATGATTACACAGATTTCGACGGGCGACATGCTTCGAAAGGCGGTATCGGACGGAACGGCTCTGGGCAAAGAGGTTCAGTCGATAATACGGGATGGAAAACTTGTTCCCGATGAGTTGATTATCTCGATCATCGAGGAAAGAATCTCTCAGGCAGACTGCAAGGATGGATTTATCCTCGATGGATTTCCGAGGACGATTGAGCAGGCAAAGGCGCTGGAGATTGTGATGCCCGATAGTGTGGATGTCACGATATATCTCAATGTTCCGGTTGATGAGGTTATTGAGCGTCTTTCCGGTAGATTAACCTGCCGCGATTGCAGCGCAGTCTACCCCAAGCAGGATATTTCTGTTTGCCCGGCATGCTCGGGAGCGCTTTACCAGCGGGAGGATGACCAGAAAAGTACGATAGAGCACCGGATAAACGTTTACATGGAACATACGGCCCCGCTGGTTGAGTTCTATAGGGAGAAGGGTAAGCTCCTGGAAATCGACGGGACGGGCGAGCAAGATGAAGTTTTTGATCGAATAGATGCCGGGGTATCAGAGGTGATGTCCTAATGATCGTTCTTCGGGCTCCTGCGGAGATTGTAAAACTTCGTGCGAGCAATCGGATAGTGGCGATTATCATGGAGCGTCTAAAAGAGGCTATTCACCCTGGTACAACAACGCTTGCGCTCGATGAGATGGCAGAAAAGCTTGTGCTTGAAATGGGAGCGACGCCGGCATTCAAAGGCTATAAAGGTTTTAAACATACGCTGTGCACTTCGGTTAACGAGCAGGTTGTGCACGGCATCCCCAACAAGAAAAAGCTCAAAGATGGGGATATCATCAGCATCGACATCGGCGTTAAACTGGACGGCTATTATGGCGACCACGCCCTGACGATACCGGTGGGAAATGTGAGCGATGAGGCAAAACGCCTTCTGAAGTTTTGTGAAGAAGCACTAGGAAAAGGAATTGAAAAGGCAGTTGCTGGAAATCGCCTTTTCGATATTTCCAACGCGATTCAGGTTCATGCCGAATCTGCTGGATATTCGGTGGTTAGGGTTTATGTAGGGCATGGCGTTGGAACCAGCCTGCACGAGGAGCCTCAGGTTCCTAATTTCGGCGAGCCGGGCACTGGGCCCGAGCTTAAGCCTGGAATGGTGTTGGCAATTGAGCCGATGTTGAATGTCGGAGGGCCGGATGTGAAAGTTTTAGACGACGCATGGACCGTTGTAACGGCTGATGGGAATCTATCAGCACATTTCGAGCATTCCATGGCGGTATCCGAGGATGGCCCCATAATTCTGAGTGTAGCCGCATGAGGAGACCTCGACCAGGAGGCACCAGAAAAAGAAAGAAGCGAAAGCAGCAGGGCGAGCGCGAGGAGCGTCCGCCAAAGGAAGATTCGATTGAAGTTGACGGTGTGATCGGCGAGACGCTGCCAAACGCAATGTTCCGTGTGGACATCGAGGGCGGCCACAACGTTTTAGCGCATATTTCGGGCAGAATGCGAAAGCACTTTATTAGAATCTTGCCCGGTGACAGTGTGAAAGTGGAATTATCTCCGTACGACCTGACTCGTGGACGCATCACGAGCCGGTACAAATAGAGAAAGGTGGGCCATCTCCATGAAAGTCAGGAGCTCGGTCAAGCCGATGTGTGACAAATGTAAAGTGATCCGGCGCAAAGGGGTTGTGCGGGTCATTTGTACCAACCCCAAGCATAAGCAGCGACAGGGCTAGCGCCCGCAGGCCGCTTGGAGGAAGGGAGCTAATGGCACGTATTGCCGGGGTCGATATCCCCAATGAAAAGAATGTGGAAATTGCCCTAACCTATGTATTCGGAATTGGGCACTCGACGGCGAAGAAAATCACCGGCGAGGCGAAGATTGACGGTATGGTCAAGGTTAAGGATTTAACCGAGCAGGAGGTGCAATCCCTGCGCGAAATTATCGACAAATCCTATGCCGTTGAGGGTGATCTTAGAAGCAGTGTGACAATGAATATCAAACGCTTGATGGATATAGGCTCCTACCGGGGGCTTCGGCATCGCCGCGGGCTGCCTGTCCGCGGCCAGCGCACCCGCACCAACGCGCGCACGCGCAAAGGGCCGAAGCGTACGGTGGGCGGCAAGAAGAGTAAGTAAATTCTGGAATTGATGGGATAGGAGGATAAGTTTTGGCGCAAGACGGAAAACGGCGAACCGGCGGCAAACGCAAACGGGAGCGTAGGGCTATTGGTAAGGGCCAGGCTCACATTAAGGCGAGCTTTAACAACACGTTGATTTCGATTTCCGATGCTGCGGGGAATGTGGTCTGCTGGGCCTCCTCGGGTGGAGAAGGATTCAAGGGCTCCCGAAAGGGAACACCATTTGCGGCGCAGACAGCGGCAGCATCAGTCGTGAAAAAGGCATTAGATATGGGCGTAACGTCCGTTGATGTCTTTGTGACAGGCCCGGGCGGAGGCAGGGAAGCAGCAATTCGCTCGATGGCGGCAGCTGGTATGGAAATTTCGTTGATTCGAGACGTTACACCAATTCCGCACAATGGATGCCGTCCGCGCAAGCGGCGCCGGGTCTAATGTGCAATTTGAATAAGGGGGTAAGTAGGTTTGGCTCGATATAAAGATTCCGTATGCCGCCTCTGCCGCCGTGCTGGGATGAAGCTTTTCTTGAAGGGAGATCGTTGCGTCGGCGATAAATGCTCGTTCGACAAACGCAGTTTCCCGCCTGGTCAGCATGGCGCGTTGCGTATGCGGGGAAAAGTCAGCGAGTACGGAACCCAGCTTCGTGAGAAACAAAAGGCGCGTTGGGTTTACGGCATTCTCGAAAAACAATTCAGGATTTACTATGGCGAGGCGGCACGCAAGAAGGGTGTTAAAGGTGACAATCTTTTCCGCCTTTTGGAGCTTCGTTTGGACAATGTGGTTTTCAGGTCGAGTTTCGCCGACTCGCGGGCCCAGGCCCGGCAGATGGTTGTTCATAACCATGTGACGGTGAATGGCAAGAAGGTGAATAAGCCATCTTTCTCGGTACGCAAGGGCGATGTTGTTCAGATTAAAGAGAAAAGCAGGAAACGGGAAAATATTATTGAAAGCGCTGAAAAGGGAAAAGCTCGCGGAATACCGGAGTGGCTTGATGTGGAATTGGCGGAACTCTCGACGAGGATTGCCGAGGTGCCCACTGTGGCCGATATCCAGACTAATATTGATGCTCAACAGATAGTCGAGCTTTACTCCAAATAACTCGCGCAACAGGGTATGCGCCAGCGTATGCCTTGGTAGCGAAGTCGCCCAATGGAGGGGCAATTTCCATGTCTTTGTACGCGGAACTAGTAAAGCCTGCAGGTCTTGAATCTGAAAATGAAGGACAGACAGGGAATTTCGGTCGTTTTATCGCAGAGCCGCTAGAGCGTGGCTACGGAACCACGTTGGGAAACTCTCTTCGCCGCGTGGTCTTGTCCTCGTTAAAGGGCGCGGCATTTTGTGCGGTCCGGATTGAGGGTGTGTTCCACGAATTCTCCACCATCCCAGGCGTTCTTGAGGATGTGACGGATGTGATTCTGAACCTCAAAGAAGTAGTGATTCGAATGGACTCGGACGAGCCGATTCGTGTCACTTACCGGCACAGTGGGTCTGCAGGAGAGTTAAAAGCCGGTGATCTGGTATGTCCTAATGGTGTTGAGATTCTCAATCCAGATCTACACATCGGTACGATGAACGAAGATTCGGATGTTGATATTGAGCTAGTCGCCAGGATTGGTCGGGGATATGTTCCCGCCGAGCGTAACGCCGAGGACATGGACCTGGGCCCAATGTTCATTCCCATGGATTCGGTGTTCTCGCCTGTGAGGCGTTGTACGTTTCGGGTGGAGAAGACCCGTGTCGGCGACCTAACGGATTACGATAAGCTGATTTTTGAAGTCGAAACGAATGGCACGATTGCCCCGGTTGATGCGGTGGCGCATGCAGCGAAAATCTTGAATGATAATCTTCGGATTTTCATTAATTTCGAGGAAGAGGAAGTGTTGGCGCCTGCACCCGAGGTGGACGAGCGCCGCCAGAAGTTGATTGAAAATCTCAGCCGTAGTGTTGAGGAGCTTGAACTTTCGGTACGAAGCTATAACTGCTTGAAAAACGCTCGTATTCGCTCTCTGGCCGAGCTTGTCCAGAGGACCGAGGGCGAAATGCTCAAGACGCGAAATTTCGGCAGAAAGAGCCTCAACGAAATACGGGATATTCTGAACACAATGGGTCTTACCTTTGGGATGGATTTCTCCCAGCTCAAGGTGACGCCCGAGGAACTCGGTCTGACCGGGGACGAGAATTAGGGAGAAGGTCGGATGAGGCATCGTTGGACCGGTAGAAAACTGGGGCGACGCTCCAAACATCGCAAGGCTATGACCAGGAATCTCATCACTTCTGTACTTGATGAGGAGCGGGTGAAGACCACGTTGGCCAAGGCGAAAGAGGTGCGTCGTCATGTAGAGCGTGTTATTACGCTGGGGAAACGAGGCACCCTCCACGCCCGACGCCAGGCAGCGGCTATTGTTCGCACCCCCGCCATTGTCCAGAAACTGATGGATACGCTAGGTCCCCGCTATGCCGAGAGGCCGGGCGGATATACGCGAATCATTCAGATGCCCCCGCGAGTTGGGGATGCGGCTCCGATGGCTATTCTTGAACTCGTGGATCGGGATACGACCCGCGAAGAGGAGCGCCTGGAGAGGCGGCGCCTGAAGCAGGAGGCTGCAGGGGAATCCTAGACCTTCGCTACGCAAAACGTTACAAATACGGGAGGGCCGCTGGTTGCTGGTTCTCCCGTATTTTTTTTGCCCAGGGGTCTGAACTGAAAAAAACGCCACGGAAAAATCTTTGGCCCAACGATAAGCAGGAGAGACCATGACCCGAGAGCCAGGACGCCCGGATGCGAATGCATGTTTTGTATGTGGGCCGGATAACCCTGCGGGATTAAGAATATCGTTTCGCCTTGAGGACAATGTTTGCCGCGCCGAATTCACCCCTGAGGCTATCCATCAAGGCTACGACGGCGTTACCCATGGTGGGATCATTTACAGCCTTCTCGATGATGTGATGGCCAACTGTCTTTTTCTTAAGGGTATCCGGGCCTATACCGCTAAATGTGAAATTCGCTATCGCGATCCGGTGAAGGTGGGTGAACTGCTTCGGATGGAGGGACGTGAGGTGCGGAAAAAGGGTCGTTTCTCCATCCTGGAGGGAAAGGTCTTCCGCGCTAGAGACGGGGCCATTGTGGCGGAGGCCGAGAGTTCTTTTCTTCACGTAGAGGGTCATGAGGGAGGTGCAGCATGATAATTGGCGTTCCCAAAGAAATCAAAAAAGATGAGCACCGTGTCGCGCTTGCACCAGCCGCCGTTGAGGCGATAAGGGCTGCGGGCCACACAGTCTTGATACAAAAGGGCGCGGGCAAGGGAGCCGACATCGACGATAAGTCATTCGTCCGTGCTGGCGCCCAGATTGTTGCGGGGGCTGATGCTCTCTGGCGGCGTAGCGAAATGGTCGTCAAAGTCAAAGAGCCGCTTCGGCCCGAATTTAAACGGATGCGCAAGGGGCAGATTCTTTTTGCATTCCTCCATCTTGCTGCGGCAAGGCCCCTTGCGCGTGCTTTGATGCAGAAGGGTGTTAAGGCGGTGGCCTTTGAGACTGTTCGCACATCAGACGGCGCCTTGCCCTTGCTTCAGCCCATGAGTGAAATTGCGGGGCGCATGTCTGTTCAGGAGGGCGCTCGATTTCTCGAAAAAAGTATGGGGGGAAGAGGTGTTCTCCTGGCCGGGGCGCCCGGCGTTGCGCGCGGAAACGTGGTCATCCTCGGAGCCGGGGTGGTTGGTAAGAATGCTGCCCGGATTGCCGTCGGACTCGGCGCGGGCGTCACCGTCCTCGATATTAATCATCATCGCCTTCAGTATCTTGACGACATTTTTGGTGGACGGGTGAAGACTATCGCCTCGACACGATTCACCATTCGTGAGGCTGTCATAGGGGCCGATCTCGTTGTCGGCGCCGTCTTGATCCCGGGCGCTAAGTCGCCGAATCTGATTCCTCGGGGTCTTCTGAAGCGCATGCTCCCCGGATCGGTCATCGTGGACGTTGCTGTGGACCAGGGCGGCTGTGTCGAGACCATCAAGCCGACATACCACTCGAAGCCCACTTATGTGGTGGATGGCGTTATCCACTACGGGGTGGCAAACATGCCGGGCGGTGTGCCGAGGACGAGCACGTTCGCACTCTCAAGCGCAATCCTGCCTTATGTCATTGAATTGGCTGGCTCAAAGCTAAGCGATGCACTTGGCGAACATCCCGAGCTTGCTGCGGGGCTCAACGTGGCTGGCGGCCGGATCACACATTCGGCCGTTGCTGAGGCTCTTGGCGTTAAGTGCGCCACGCACGATGAAGTGCTCTAGAATTTATTCGTAATTCGAAAGAGTGTTTCCGGGTAAGGCCGCAAAATCAGGAATTCTCTTCCTGCTGCTCCTCGGTAGTTCTGATGACGCTTATGACGAACTGTCTTTGTTTTTCGAGGTGCGCGATGACAAGTGATTCTGCATCCCGCTCACGTCCCTCAAGGATAGCTTGGAGAATTTCGTCATGCTCATCCATCGAGCCTGCAAGACGGCCCGGAAAGCGGAGCGTAATTACCCGCGTTTTAAGAATCTGCCGCCGCAGGTTCTCAATAAGATCCACTAAACGCTCATTGCCCGAGGCCGAGGTGATGAATTGATGAAAACTCCTGTTAACGGCCCAATAAGAATCCACTTCACCCTGGTCGCTCTTTTTCTTGAGGTCTTCATAGTGAGCGAGAAGGCTCGCCCGGCCCTCGCCGCTTTTGAGGAGAGGAGTCGCCAGCCTCGTGGCAAGGCCTTCTAGGACACTCGTGATGGAGTAAAGGTCCAGTACTTCTCCCTCGCTAATTGTGCTGACGTAGGAGCCCTTATGGGGGATGACTGTGATGTAGCCCTCGACGGCCAGTTCGCGGAAGGCCTCCCGCAACGGAGTGCGGCTCACTCCGAGGGATTGTGTTAGCTCGGTTTCCACCAATTTGTCGCCCGGCTTGAGGACGCCGTTCAATATGGCAACCTTGATTTCCTCGGCAACCATACGACTGAGTGATTTAGGTCTTTCGATTTGTATATTTCGAATCGCCATGATGAATCCTTAAATTACCCCGTCATCCCGAAGGACCTGACACGCCGATGCATCAAGCCCGAAAAGAGATTCTAGAATTTCGTCGGTATGCTGGCCCAACGAGGGCGGCGGGGTTTCGATCGCCCCGGGAGAATTGGAAAGCTTGATGGGAATCCCCGTGAGTTTCGTGGGCCCGGCCTCGGGCACATCCATATCCACCACCATTTCTCGTGCAAGCACCTGAGGTTCCGAGAATACCTGGGCGATGTCGTTTATTGGTCCGCAGGGGATACCCGCTTTTTTCAATTGCTCAAGGGTTGTCGTGACCTCGCGGTCAGAGAAGAGTTTGTCGAGAATCTCCTGAAGCGCCTCACGGTTTTGGACCCGATCGGCGTTGATGGCGAATCGCGGATCTTCTTTGATGTCGCCCAAATCCATCGCATCGCAAAAACGTTTCCAGAGGCTATCGTTGCCCACCCCTAGATTTAGATAGCCATCCACGCACTGGTAGGTTTCGTAGGGCGTTATCGAGGGGTGTTTGTTGCCCCGGCGTGGCGGGATGTTCCCGGTCGCAAAAAACGAATTGGCATGATAGGCGAGTAGCGCGACCTGGCCGTCGAGCATGGAGATATCCACCTTCTGGCCTTTGCCTGTTTTTTCGCGGTCATAAAGGGCGAGGGTGGTTCCTTGTGCTGCCAGCATCCCTGCCACTATGTCGGCGACGGATGCGCCTACCTTGGTTGGCGGGCCCCCTGGCTCGCCCGTGATGCTCATGAGGCCGCCCTCGCCCTGGATGACGACGTCGAAGCCTGGCTCGCTGGCTCGCGGCCCGGTGTGTCCGAATCCCGATACCGAGGTGAGGATGGCGCGGGGGTTAATCTTGTGGATCTCCTCCCAGGGGAAGCCGAGCTTATCAAGCGTACCGGGCCGGAAATTCTCAACCACAACATCGCTCTGGCGTATCAAGGCAGCGAGGATTTCCTTGCCTTTTTGGGCTTTGAGGTTGAGGGTTAGACTTTTTTTGTTGCGGTTGACCGAAATGTAGTAGGTGCTCACTCCGTTAAGAAAAGGGGGCCCCCATCCACGGGTGTCGTCTCCGCCGTTGGGGTTTTCCACTTTAATGACGTCAGCGCCCATGTCGCCCAGCATCATGGTGCAGTAGGGCCCGGAGAGTATTCGCGTCAGATCCAGAACCTTGATTCCTTCAAGTGCGCCAGCCATCTGAAAAAACCTCCCCTACGGTGTTATTAATGATAACAGCACGCCTGCTGCAATTGCGGACCCGATAACGCCGGCCACATTGGGGCCCATTGCGTGCATGAGAAGAAAGTTTTGCGGATTTTCCTCGGCCCCTACCTTCTGGGCGACGCGTGCCGCCATCGGCACCGCGCTCACCCCCGCCGCGCCGATAAGCGGGTTGATCGGTGTCGAGCTAAATGCCGCCATCAGTTTACCGAACAAAATGCCGGTAGCCGTCCCGATGCTAAATGCGATGAGGCCTAGTACGAGGATTCCGATGGTCTCCCATTTGAGGAAAGTCTCGGCGTTCATCGAGGCGCCGACCGCGACACCAAGAAAAATTGTCACGATGTTGAGGAGCGCATTTTCCGAGGTGTCGAGCAGGCGGTCCACTACCCCGGATTCCCGAAACAGGTTGCCCAGCATCAGCATGCCGATGAGGGGAACCGCCGAGGGGAGAAGCAGCCCGCAGAGCAGGGTCGATACGATAGGAAACAAAATTCGAACGGGCTTGGAAATCTCTTTGAGCTGAACCATGACGCGCATGCGCTCTTCCTTGGTCGTAAGCGCTCGCATGATGGGGGGTTGGATAATGGGCACCAGGGCCATGTAGCTGTAGGCAGCAACGACGATGGGCCCGAGCAGTTCGGGAGCGAGTTTTGAGGCTGTGTAGATGGCCGTGGGGCCGTCCGCCCCACCGATAATCCCGATGGCCCCGGCCTGGGGTAAGTTAAATCCCAGGAAAATACTCCCGATAAGGGTGGCAAATATGCCGAACTGTGCGGCCGCCCCTAATAGAATGGTCTTGGGGTTTGCGAGGAGCGGGCCAAAGTCGGTGAGTGCGCCGACGCCCATGAATATCAGTGGCGGAAATACCCCTGCCTTGATGCCGAAGTAAAAGTAGCTGATCAGGCCGCCCTTATCGAAAATGCCTGTCGCCGGAAGATTCGAGAGAAGAAGGCCAAATCCGATGGGTAGCAGCAGCAGGGGCTCAAAGCCTTTTTGGATAGCCAGATAGAGGAGTACGCAGGCAATGGAGAGCATCAGGATGTCGCCGGGCGCAAGCTGGGCGAAACCCGTTGCCAGGATGAAGCGGTTTATGGAGTCTAGAAGTCCCGTCATGAAATCTCCATCATGAGCTGGCCCGCTACGACCTTATCGCCCTTGGCGATATTGACAGACTGTACAGTGCCGCTGCTCTCCGCTGTGATGACGTTCTCCATTTTCATGGCCTCAAGAACTATCAGTCTGTCACCCTCGTTGACCGAATCCCCCACAGATACCTCGACGTCGAGCACCGTGCCCGGAATCTGGGCAACGATGCTGCCCTCGCCGCCACCACCGCCGCTGGGTTTGGAGGGCGCAGCCGCTCGGCGAGGCCCGGGGGTGGATTTAGGCGCCTCCTCTTCTTCGATTTGAATGCTGTGGGCGTTACCGTCCACTGTGAGGTTGAGGAGAGAGGGGTTCGCCGAGTCCCGCTCAGCGGTGATTTCGTAGTTTTTGTCTCCGATGGTGATTTTAAATTTTTTCAACGCGGCCTCCTGGGAAATGCGCTCTCGGCGCGCGCACGGCGGGCCCAGGCGGAATCGCTACCTCGGCTCACCTCGGTTGTGAATACGTCGGCTCCTTGCGTTTCAAGAAAATATCCCGCAGCAGCGGCGAGAACGAGGGGAAGCTCTTCCGTATCCTGGTCAGCCCTGGGTGTATTGGCTGGCTTTTCCGCCTCGGGCGCATCAGAAAAAATACGGTCCAGTATTTTGATAACGTACATCAGCGTGAGGAGGGAGAGGAAAACCACCGACATGCCGATGATAGTGAGCCCTATTGCGCTGGAGAGATGAGTCAAGGCAATGTCCTCTTCCGTTTAGAGCGGGATGTTCCCGTGTTTTTTCTCAGGGCGCGATTCACGTTTTCTCGCCGTCATCTCAAGCGCCCGGATTAACTCGCGCCGGGTGTGGGCCGGCTCGATGACGGCATCGACAAGCCCCTGGCTGGCGGCGTTGTAGGGGTTGGCGAATTTTTCGCGGTACTCATCGATTTTTTCTTTCCGCAGGGCTTCGGGGTCCTCAGCCGCCTCGATATCGCGCCGGAAAATGATGTTTGCCGCACCCTCCGGGCCCATCACCGCGATTTCTGCCGTGGGGTAGGCGAGTACGCGATCATAGCCGAGCCCCAGGCCGCTCATCGCGATGTAGGCGCCTCCGTAGCTCTTGCGAATTATGAGGGCGATCTTGGGCACGGTGGCCTCGCTATAGGCAAACAACACCTTGGCGCCGTGGCGGATGACACCACCATATTCCTGCTGGGTGCCCGGTAGGTAGCCAGGCACATCGACGAAGTTGAAGATCGGCAAGTTGTAGGCATCGCAGAAGCGAACGAAACGCGCCAACTTGTCGGAGCTGTTGATGTCGAGAACGCCTGCGAGGTTGGCGGGCTGGTTCCCGACGACACCGACAGGCCGCCCGGCAAGGCGGGCAAAGCCTACGACGATGTTCGGGGCAAAGTCGGCGTGGACCTCGAGGAAATCCCCGTGATCAAAGACATTGCCGATGATGTCGCGGATGTCGTATGACTGCGTCGATTCGGCAGGAACAATATTGTTTAAATCGGGATTTTCGTCCGGGGGCCATTCACATGCGTCCGAAAGCGGTGGATCGTCGAGGTTGTTCGACGGCAGGAACGAGAGGAGCTTTCGCACCGTGGCGAAGCATTCGCGCTCATCGGCGGCAACGAAATGAGCGTTGCCGCTGGTGGCGCTGTGGACGGCGGCTCCGCCCAGTTCCTCGAACGTGACCTCTTCGCCTGTGACGGCCTTGATGACGTCGGGCCCGGTGATGAACATCTTGCTCAGCCCCTCGACCATGAAGATGAAGTCGGTGATAGCGGGCGAGTAAACGGCCCCGCCTGCGCAGGGGCCGAGGATGACCGAAATTTGGGGGATGACGCCCGAGGCGATGGTGTTTCGCTGGAAAATTTGGGCATAACCATGGAGGGAGAGGACGCCTTCTTGTATTCGGGCGCCGCCGGAGTCTAGGATTTGGACGATGGGGCATCCCGCTTTAAGAGCCAGTTCCTGGGCCTTGATGATTTTGGCGGCGTGCATTTCACCGAGCGAGCCCCCTAGGGTGCCGAAGTCCTGGGATACGGCAAAGATGAGCTGGCCGTTGACCGTGCCACTGCCGGTGACGACGCCATCGCCTGGGATGTGCCTATCGGCCATCCCGAAATCGGATGAGCGGGTTTCGACAAATCCCCCGATTTCGGAAAAAGAGCCCGGATCGAGGAGAAGGTCGAGCCTCTCGCGGGCCGTTAATTTCCCTTGTTTACGCTGGCGCTCCTTGGCAGCTTCTCCGCCCTGGGCCCTAGTCACCTCTAGGCGACCGCGCAAGTCTTCAATTGGATCTGGCATCACATCTCCTGGAATTGGTAAAAAATGGATGCTGAATTTTGTATACGTTGGACTGAGATGGGCAAGATGCCTCTGAAATTACCTATTGTCAAGGCATGGGGCGTTTTTCATGGGGGTACAGAAAAAAGCAAATGTGAAATTATAAATTATCGGCCACATTATGTGAAAGGTATGATTCAACGGTGGCGCTTTTATTTTGTGGCCAATCCGATTTGTATCTCAAAATAAAAAAAATTGATTTTGTAAGGAAATGGAGTCCCTGGCCCCTAAAATTCAGTGACATAATGTATTTGAGTAGTTGCGATTAATTATTTAATAAATAGAATTATGCGTAATAATAATTATATCTATTTTGTTGTGGTTTTTGTCCAGGGAAGAGAGAATACTTGGAGTCAGGTTTGCCAGATGATTTACCCGAAATATTGCCGACAAACATTTCAACAAAATGGAAGATGCACTAGACGATTTTAGTAGCCGAAAGCCTGGGATAATTAAAAAGGTATTGATGATTGTCACGTTTTCATTGTTGCTAGCGGCGATTATCGCACCTGGGAGATCCGTTGAATTGTTTAGTACTTATATAGCACCCTACCTTCCGTAAGGATGTTTTAAGGACTTTTTGATGCAGAATTTGTCAGGTGGTGATTTAAAAAAGATGTTGGTGAGATTCATGCGCTATTTAGACGAGACGGCCCAAGACTGATGGTGTAGAAGATTTATGAGATGTAAATCCGTCGGATTCTGGTATCCTGTCTTTCAGTTTTGTTTAAACGCTTGAGCGAGGTTTTGCGCATATGCCCCGACTTCCCCGGTTTTCGAATGCCGACCGATTTATCAGCCGCCGGGTGCCTGCTGCGCATTTCCACAAGCTCGATGGCGCGATAAATCACTATATGCGCCATGAATCGGGGTTGTGGAAAAAGGCGGCGTCCATCATCGGCGGAATTTTTTTGCTGGGTTTCGTCACCGCACCCACGAAAATGATTGGGCTGCTCCAGGCCTACCTTGGGCCGCTCTTTAAATAAAGATGCCGGATAGCAGGAGAGGGCATCTCCACCGCTTTGCTGTGGTCCTTTGTTTTCTCGGTAGGTTTTTAGGCCGCTGAAATGTCCCATTCAGGTGGGCCTGCATGGAGTAGCTGGCCGGGTAGCTGGCGGCCAAATATGGATTCCGCATAGGCGACCGCCTCAAGAAGCTTTGGGAGGTCGATTCCGGTTTCAACACCCATCTCGTGCAACATGTTGACGGTGTCCTCGGAGGAGATATTGCCCGTCGCCCTTGGGGCGAAGGGGCATCCGCCCAGCCCGCCGATGGAGGTGTCGAAGGTGTCCACCCCGGCCTCGAGCCCCGCGAGAAGGTTGGCCAGCCCCGCTCCGCGGGTGTTGTGCAAATGCAGTGTGAAATTTATAGCGGGGAATTTTTCGCGCATGCGCCCGACCAAAGCCCGTATCGAGATTGGATTCGACATGCCTACCGTATCGGCAAGAGCCACCTCATCGCAGCCCATGTCGGCGTAAGCACCCACAATCCACTCGACCGCCTCGGCGGGCACCTGGCCCTCATAAGGGCAGCCAAAGGCGGTGACGACCCCGCCCCTTACTTTTAGCCCCGCGCCAAGTGCTTCTTTGGCGGCCTCTCTGGCTGCGTCGAGCATTTTCTCGCGGCCCGCGCGCAGGTTCTTGAGGTTAAATCCCTCGCTCGCCGCGACGAAGAGCACAATGCGGTCAAGCCTGCAGGCGAGCGCACGCTCCATCCCCCTCATGTTAGGCACTAGCGCCTCGAACTCCACTCCCTCAGGACGCGGCATGGCCGCCAGCACTGCCTCGGCGTCCGCCAGTTGGGGCACATGTTTAGGGCTCACGAAGCTCGTGGCCTCGACCCGCCTCACCCCGGCCGCGAGGATGAGCTCAAGCATGTGTAGTTTCTGTTCGGTCTCGACGAACTGTTTTTCTGCCTGTATGCCGTCTCGCGTTCCTACTTCAATGATGTGGGCTTGCCTGGGTGTGGACATGAGGGGCCTCTGGGTTAATAGAAATTTTGCTAGCGCCGCCCATCATACTTCGGGCCCTTGTTGTGTGCCAGGATAAGGGCGAATGTCACGTTGAACGGGCTCCTCGGGTTGTGTGCGACCCCATCTCAGGGCGGATGCCCCAAAATGAACATACTAAGGTTTAACTAATTGATACCCTTTCTTCCTTTGTATATGCTTGGACGATAGAAGGCCAATTTGTTCACACGGAGGTGTAGGTTTCATGAGCAGCGGTGCGGAGCAGCGACAAAATGTCCGCTATAAATTGCCTGTTCTGATTGAGGCCCCGGAGTTGGCCAATGACTGGCTGCGTCCCGAGGACATCAGCCTCGGTGGATTCATGGTCCATCTCCAAAACGAGCCGACCGTGGGTATGGCGACCGAGGGTGCCATCCGAGTTGAGAAAGAAGTTTTCTCCGGCAGGATATCCGTTGCCTGGGTGAAAGAGGACCTATCGGAAGATGAGTCGGTCTGGAACGCTGGATTGCTGTTCCGGTTGCCGGATGAAGATCAAGAGGATGCCTTTGAGAAGGCCGTTGAAAAACTTAGAAAGAAAATGAGCAGACATAAATAACCATATTTGCCCCCCTAAAAAATTCTAATTTACAGTCTGAACTTATCCTGATTCCCTGTGTCTCGTTGCCCGAAAGTTTCGCCAGAGCGTGAAATCTCACGCCCGGCATGTCTCGCAGCCTCCTGGGGCGAGGCTCCGGCGAGAAGATCATGAGGCGAGAAACGCGTAGCGGAGAATGAAGAGCAGGGAAATACCATGGACGAGTTGATTGGGCTCGCTGCCCCGACCGGTGGCTATTTTTAGGAACGAGTAGAGAATGAATCCGAAGGCGATTCCCTCGGTAATCGAGAAGGTGAACGGCATGATAATGGCGCATAAGAAGGCCGGAAGATATTCAGTCGGATCGTCCCAGTCAATTTCCTTAAGGCCAGGGATCATAAACGCCCCCACGATGATGAGGGCAGGCGCGATAACCGGATAAAGTACCTTCTTGGCGTCCACTGCGCTGCCGCCTCCGATGGTCTCGATTAGCGGATTAAAGAACAGGGCTGCAATGAAGAACAGAGAAGTGAAAATATTGGCGAGTCCCGTTCTCGCCCCGGCAGAGACCCCGGCGGCGCTTTCGATATAGCTGGTGATGGTGGAGGTCCCCATCGTTGCCCCGCCGACAGTGGCCAGGGCGTCCGCCGTGAGTGCTTCTCTCGCCTTGGGTAGAATGCCGTTCTTGATAAGCCCCGCTCGCTCGCCCACTCCGCTCAACGTGCCCACCGAGTCGAACATATCGAGGAACAGGAAAATGAAAATCGCAGTCCAGAAACTGGACTTTAGCCAGTTGCCGGTAATGTCGAGTTGAAGCCACGTCGGAGCGAGCGAAGGCGGCATGCTGACAAGGCCCTTGAATTCGATGAGGCCTGTTCCGATACCCACCAGGGCCGAGGCGATCATGGCGATAAGGATAGCGGCGCGATATTTTAATGCGATTAAGGTGCCGGTCAGCACAAGCCCGAACAGGGTCAGAAGCACCGGCAGGGAGGTCAGAGCACCCATCCCGATGATGGTACCCGGCCTTCCGATTACGAGTCCGCCGTATTGCATGCCGACGAGGGCGATGAGTAGACCGATGCCGACTGCGATGGCGTGGCGGAGAGACTTGGGCACGCAATGAAGAACCTTCTCCCGGACACCGATGAGGCTGAGGAAGATGAAAAAGAGTCCGGCGGCGGCAGTAGCGCCCAATGCCTCTTGCCACTGATAGCCCATCCCGCCTGCTGCGGTGGCGCCGCAAACGGTGAAGGCGAAGAAAAAATTGTGACCCATGGCGGGAGCCATTGCGATGGGGTAGTTGGTCATGACGCCCATGAGGGCCGAGAAAATTGCACCGCCCAGGCAGGTGGCGGTCAGGACGGCTCCCGGGTCCATTCCGGCAGCCGAGAGAACCACGGGTTGCACAAATATAATGTAGGAAAGCGTCAGAAAGGTTGTGGTGCCGCCAAGGAATTCGGCGCCGATTGTGGTGTTGTTCTCCTTGAGGTCGAAGAATTTTTCAAGCCAAGCGGTCATGAAGGGTCTCCTCTATTCGTACACTCTCGGCGGAGTATCGGCTTATGGCTTAAAAGCGTGGATGTCTGGAAGTGAACGCCACCCCTCGGCATAGTCGAGGCCGTAGCCCACGATGAAAACATCTTCCACGGAAAATCCTGTGAAATCAGTCTCAAATTTCACTTCGCGGCGAGCGGGCTTGTCGATGAAAGCGACCGTATGGACCGAGGCCGGGTTCTGTACGCCCACGGCATTCACTATTGTTTCGAGTGTCCGCCCGGTGTCGATAATATCCTCGACGATTAGAATCTGTTGTCCGGTGATTTCTCCGGCATCCCTGATGCGGAGCTGGACCTGCCCCGAGCTTTCGGTTCCCCCACCGTAGCTTGATGCCGAGATGAAGCCGACGCTTAGCTCTCTGTTCATCGCACGGATGAGGTCAGTTCCAAAAAACAAGGCCCCTTTTAACGTGAGGATGACATGTAGATTCTCTGCACGGAGCTTGGCATTAATCTCCCCGGCAAGCGCCGCTACGCGTGCCTGAATTTGCTCATTGGAAAAGATGATTTCACCGAGTGGCATTGGAAAATCCTTTACTCAAGATGTCATGAGCACCATATTTCTTGAACGATCCTCTCTTATAACGCTTCCCAGGCCTCGACCGGCTCGGCAAGGTTCTTCAAGGACTGCTCGCCCATGCTTCGGAGATGGAATCTGCCCTCCACCCGTAGGGCGGTTTCGGGCGAGAGAAGAATCTGACCGCCGACGGCGCAATCTCCGAGGCGAGCGGCGAGATTCGTTACCGGGCCCGTTGCGGTGAATGTCCAGCGCTCTCCCGAGATTTCCCGCAGACGTGTCGAGCCTACCTCGCACTCGCCCGAGCTAATGCCGATGTTGACGGCGATGGGTGGAAAGCCTTCTGGGTTGCGGGCGTTCTCTGCGGTAGTTTTCTCTCGGATGGCCAAGGCTGCCCGTACGGCGGCTGAGGCGTGTGCTTTTGCCTCTCCTTCCTGAAACAGGATCATCAGTCCATCGCCTGCGGTTTCGTTGATGTCGCCTCCCTCTGCTCGAATATCCGAAAGATAGGAGGAGAAATATCGCTCAATGATTTCAGTGAGTTTCTCGCGCGGCAGGGTTTCGCTTAACCGCGAATACCCTTCGATGTCTAGGAAAAGGACGGTGACATCCCTGGCCTGCTTTTCAAGGGCGGGGGAGTTCGGATCCTCTTCGATTAGGCGGCGAACGGTGTCGGGAACGAACCGGTCGAGACCATATTTTACTTTCTCGAGGAAGGAGACACGATCCAGTGCCTCGCCGAGTTCTTGGTTGCGGGATTCGAGCGATTCATAGCTCTCGGCCAGCCGCGTGGTCATGAGGTTGAAGCCCTCCTCGAGAGCGCTGATTTCATCGGTGGAAGTTACGGGGACACGAACCTTGAAATCACCCCCTCTTAGCTTCGCCATCGCGCTCTCAAGGCGGCGCAGTGGGCGCCCGATGGAGCGCGAAACCAGCCATGCCAACCAGGCACCTCCGATGGCCGCCGAAACCGCGATCAGCATGATAGCCATGATGACGCGAAGGAGAAGCGGGTCGGATGCGGCGTTCAGCTTGTTCATGCGGATTGCGGCGGTGAAGGCCGCTGCGCTCAGGGGCAGGAAGCTGATGGCTAGCCATAGCAGAAAAAGGCGGTGTCCCACCTTGATCCGGTAGAGCCGGGCGTTTTCCTGCAATTGGGTTCCCACAAACAGAACGGGCCACAGGTGCGTCCGGCAGAGGTACTCCGATAGAAACGTCACGGCGGTCGAGGCGATCAGCCCGGCCAGCAGCGGACGGATGAAAAAATGAAGGACCATTCCGATCGTCGGATCGGAAAAAATCCAGATGATGCGGACGAGGACCATGATGTCGAGCAGCGCCCACGAACCGAGGCACAGAGCGCCCATCACGGCGGGGATATTGGCGGCCCGCTCCACCAGGGGCGGGGCTGTTTCCTTCTCGTCCGGGCGGGAGCGCTTTCGCCCGCGCACCCACCCGTATATTGGCCGGAGATACCAGGCGCTCAATGAGGTCGGCACGAAAAAGGTGATGAATAAAAACAGCCACAGCGGCTGGAGGGAGGTCGTTTCGTGGGCCGGGAGGAACGGCCTCAGGTTGAAGCGGCTGTAAGCGAGGACGAGGCCCATTCCCGCGATGTTGATGATGAAAATCATCGGGGGCAGCCAGAATATTCTCTCGGGTCTGGGCGCGGGCTCGTGGGTGTTCATGGTGACTTCCTTTATCCGTCGAGGGCGGCGCGTAGGAGCGCGAGCATGTCCGCCTCGCTGGCCGGGATCGGATTTGTGAGTACCTGAGGGCTCTCGGCCGCATCCTTCGCCATTATCTTGAAGTCCGTTTCATCCGCTACGCCGGCCTCCCGCAGTGTGGCGGGGATGCCGATGTCCTTAACGAGCGATTGAATGGCGTTGATCGCCGCCTGAGGGGCAGCCTCGCTTGAGGAGTCGATTTTCTCGTCATCGGGGTGTTGTAGAAGTGGGGCGATTTGGGCGTAGTCAGCTCGCACAGCCTGGAGGTTGAAGCGCATGACGGGCGGAAGGAATATGGCGTTCGAGGTGCCGTGATGTACGTGGTGATAGGAGCCGATGGGGTGCGAGAGCGAATGTACGATGCCAAGGCCGGTGTTGGTGAACGAGTGTCCTGCCCAGGTTGAGGCGATGGAAATTGCGCTAGCGGCCTCGGGCTCTGAGGGATCATTCACGAAACGGCGGGCGTGGGCGCCGATGTTTCCGATGGCCTCAAGGCATAGAGCACGGGTCCAGGGACCGGCCTTGGGCGAGCCCATTGATTCAATGGCGTGGGTGAGTGCGTCCATCATCGTGCCCGCTGCGACGGGACCCGGCATTTTGGCCAGAAGACCCGGATCCACCACGGCCACCTGTGCGAACATGAGTGGGCTCGCCATGACGGCTTTAATCTTTTTTCCGGTGTCGGTGACGATGGCGCTGCATGTCACCTCGCTGCCCGTGCCCGCCGTGGTGGGGACAGTGATAAGGGACGGCGGCGGGGAGGGGATGTTGCCAAAACCAAAGTAGTCGTGAATAGCGCCTCCGTTCGAAATTAATACTCCCGCCGCCTTGGCGGTGTCGATGGTGCTGCCGCCGCCCGCGGCGATAAGCCCGGTGCAATTATTCGACGCATAAGCCTCGCTCGCGCGGGCCATGCTCGTGTCCGAAGGATCTGCCTCGACTTCGGCGTAGAGGTGATGTTCCAACCCTGATTTCTTGAGGCCGTCCAGGAGCGGATCGAGCGCACCACTCGCCGCGACGCCGGGATCTGTCAACACCATGGGGCGGCTCATCCCGAGGGTTTTTGCCTCCTCGCCGACAAAAGCGGCCTCGCCTCGGCCAAAGCGTACGCGGGGGCCCTTGGCGATCTGAAACGGCGCTATCATTTTTTTCTCTCCTGTCTGAAAAGATTCGGTGAATTAAGCGTCTTCTAATTTTTTGCGGGTGTTTTCGATTCTCGCCCGAACGCGCTCGAAATCCTCTTCCGTGTCGATGTCCCAGAACATCTCCTCGGCCCCGCACACCACAGTCATGAAACGCGAGGGCGACTCATTCTCAATTGTCTTGATGATGCCGCGTGCGCCCTCGTCTCCGCGCAGCGCTTCAAGCTCAGCTTTCAGGCTTGCCGATATCAGTGCCGGGTTGCCGCGCCGGCCATTAATAACGGGGGCGGCGGCGAGCGTGGCATCTGATAGGGCGAATATCTCGATCAGCTCATCGATCAGGCCGGTGCCTATAAGTGGTTGATCTCCAAGGGCAAAGAGGTACCCATCGGCCTCAGGGGCCGCCGCTCTCACGCCCGCCACAAGCGAGGAGGCCTGCCCGCTCTCAAAATCGGGGTTATGCACCAACGTCACGCTCAATCCCGCCAGCGCCGCCTCGACCCCTTCGCGCTCATGGCCCGTGACCACCACCACCTCTGCCGCCTTAGAGGCTAGAGCCGCCTCGGCAACTCTACGCACCGCCGCCTTCCCGCCCAGCGAGGCGAGCAGCTTGTTGCGCCCAAGGCGACTCGATAGCCCGGCGGCAAGCAGTATGGCCGAAATTCTCGTTGTCATGGCGATATCCAGGCTCCGGGAGGGCGCTAAAGAGCTTCATTTTCACATCCACCGGCACTGCCTAATAAAAGCTGCGCCCTCATCGTAGGCAGTGGGCCCCGAGCCTGTCAATTTGGCGAAAATATGTGCGAGGCGAGATATCTGGTGAACATCAGCAAAGGGGCGATCAAATTTTCGAGATAGTCCCGCAAAAAAAAACCGCCCCCCGGTTTGAGCCGGGAGGCGGCTGGTTAACCTGAATATTTTACGCTTACTTCTTCACCTTCACAGCCACGCCGCTGCGGTTGCAGATGCGCCTGACGGTGCTGCCGCTGCCCGTCGTAATTGTCTCGACGTTGGAGTCGGTGTCAGAGATGATGAGCGTTTGACCGCCTCTGCCAATCTGTCCCTGGACCACAGTGCCACTCGAGGAGCTGCCGTTGGATGATGAGCAGCTAGAGATTACGACCTCAAAGCTATTGTCTGAATTCACCGTGTAGTTGAAATCACACGTTCCCGGGCCCGTGAAGTTGAAATGCGGGCCAGTGCCGCCCTGGCTGGGGCTCGTTATGTTACGGATCGACAAGCCATCAGATTCGAGCGTGCCGGTGCCGTCGCCGTTGAACGTCGCGTTGCCCGAGATAACATTCGTTCTCGTATGGCCGTAAGGGTTCTGGCCCGGATACGCAGGGGCGATTCTCCTGTTGGAATCAAAAACGCCGTTCGTGCGGATACACGTGCGGGTGCGGGTCCTGGCGTAGGTGCCCTTTAGCTTCGACTCGGGGCTCTTTTTGCCCTTGGCCTCGGCAGTATCCAACCCAACCGTAAACAGCATCGTGAAAACAGCCATAAACGCGAATCCCAATACTTTTTTCATTTGTTGTCCCCTCATACCTTTAGAACGTTAGTAGAAATAAAAAAAACTAAAACCCTTTAAACATCAACACATCCTGCATGTTTTGATACAAAGGCCCCCACCGGCAACACACCAATGAGGTACTTTAAAGGCAAAATCTCTGGGCGAAATTTCGAATCAACCTTTTGAATAGGTTGACTATATTGAACATTTCCGGGGATGTAAAGAAAATAAAATAGGACATATGTGTCTTATTTGTGGAAGCGAGAATCGGGCTGCGGCTGTGGAATTTCAACGAGGCGGGGCTGATTTGAATCGGGCGCCGGGTGAAAAATTCTTATTTTGGAGATGCCATTTTCGGCTAAAATGTCTCCGTGTAAAAAATTAAAAGGGAAACATGGGCTAAGGCGGGAGGCTTCATGACCAATACGTCAGGACAGGGCAAGGGGACGGCGGTCCCCGAGGAGATCAGGGGCTGGAACTGGGGCGCGTTTTTGCTCAACTGGATATGGGGCATCGGGAACAAAACCTATATCGCGCTTCTCATGTTTGTTCCCTTCGTGAATATGGCGATGCCCTTTGTGCTGGGCGCGAAGGGAAACGAGTGGGCCTGGCGCAACAACCATTGGGATAGCGTCGAGGCGTTCAAGCGCACCCAGCGCAAATGGGGTGTGTGGGGCGGCGTCGCCATTTTGGCGTTTTTGTTGCTCTTTGGCGGCATTTTCTCGGGCGTGATGTACATGATGAAACAATCGGGCGCCTACCAGCTTGCCTTGCGTAAAGTGACATCACACCCCGCGGCCAGCGAGATTCTCGGCTCGCCGGTCGAGACAGGCTGGTTTGTCTCGGGCAACACCAAGACCAGCGGCCCGAGCGGGGAGGCCAACATCTCGTTTACGGTGAGCGGCCCCCGGGGCAGCGGGACGGTCTATGCCTACGCGCTGAAACGCATGGGCGAGTGGCGCGCCAAGAATGTCGTTTTCCATAATGACGCCGACAACCGGCGTATCGTCATTGTCCGGAAAAGGTAGGCCGGGCCGAGTTTTTCGCTATAGATTCAATGAAAATGTTGTTTCCCGCCATACCCCTGTTTGTTGACAACCCTTAGCGCGACCCGCCGTTGAATCGCGGGAATTAATCCCGTAGATTGGTGAAATTCCATTTTTATATTGAGGCGGCGCGATGGACTCCCGGCTGAAAGACTATTTGAGTAACTTGAAGAATGACGAGAACAACGGCCTCGCTTTTTTTCTCATCATCGCTGTCGTAGTGGTGGCCATAGTCGGTTGGCTGTTGTACTTCATTCCGCAACTTCAAACTGCCAGCGTTACAACCGAAACGCTCAAACTTTCTTTCAATGCCGAAAACGAAGCCCGAAAGACCCTCGCGCAAATCTTCGGTGGCCTCGTGGCTCTCGTGCTTGTGTTTCT
Organism: Nitrospinaceae bacterium; assembly: GCA_018669005.1. Lineage (NCBI taxonomy): Bacteria > Pseudomonadati > Nitrospinota > Nitrospinia > Nitrospinales > Nitrospinaceae > Nitrospinaceae bacterium. The sequence continues at coordinate 23,993 of JABJAL010000064.1, read as the reverse complement.
GGGTTGGCGGCGGGTGAAAGCCGCCGAGGAAAACGTCCGCGTCATGCAGGAGGGCCAGATCACCGAGCGGTTCACACGGGCGGTCGAGCAGTTGGGAGACGATAAGGTTCAGATTCGCCTCGGGGGCATCTACGCCCTTGAGCGCATCGCTCGGGACTCCCAAAAAGATCACTGGACGATAATGGAAGTCCTTACTGCCTTTGTCCGGGAGAGTGCGAAGTGGGATGAGATGACGGAGAGCCTTCCTGATCTAGAAGTTCCAAATTTGCCCATTGACATTCAGGCCGCGCTGACCGTCATCGGGAGGCGGGAGCTTGCCCATGAAGACGAAAATACGCCCCGCCTCGATATACATGGAACAGTTCTCTCCAAGGCTGAATTAGAGAAAGCGAACTTCAGCGGCGCGAACTTCAGGGTGGCAGGTTTGTTTAGAGCAAATTTCAGTAAGGCGAATCTTGGCGAGGCTGACTTAAGTCTTGCGGCCCTCAGTGAGGCGAAACTTATCGGGTCCAACCTCAGAGAGGCAAACCTCTTCAAGGCTAGGCTGATCAAGGCGGATTTTACCGAGGCGGATCTCAGCGAGGCGGACAATCTAACCAGAGAGCAAATCGATTCGGCGATCACCGATGAAGATACGAAGCTGCCCGATTATTTGAAGTTTTGATGGATTGAGGTCCGGCGAGGCGGGGCATTGAGTCGATTGAAAAGCTAGAGTTTAAGGTGCAGGAGTCGGGGGGAGGGCTAGAGTAGATTGGACAAGAAAAACAAAAGCGAGAAGCGCGAAAAGTGCTGGAACGATTACATCCAAAAACCACAACCTGATTCTCACAGACCGGTTAATGTTTGCTGAGTTGATAATCTGAAGAGCGCTTATCGCGGCTTCTGACCACCTATGTCTTTCTTCTTTTTCATTTGTTAATTCTGACGGTCTGGGGGGGGAGGTTATTTTCTCCGTGATAGCTTTGACATTTGCATCCGGAAAGTCACTCGCTATTTTTAGTCGAAGTGACTCCCATTCCATTTCTTTGATTTTTATCTCGTCGATTAAAATCCAAAAGTAAGATGTCGCTTGGTACAGGATGGCGATTGCCAGCAGAATGAATATCGTTTTTGGGGAGGCGGTGATTTCAATGCCATCGAATATCTTCACCAATTTTACATTCACACCCTTGGTGGTCAATAAAATCCCGACGACGGAGACCGACAATAAAAACCGCTTTGATTTTCTTGTTGCCTCAGTAAAATTGATGTTTCCTGCATCCTGCACGATCACATCTCCTTGCCCGGCTAGGTTTGTCTAAGCTTACAACAAACCTTCAAATACACCAAAAACAGCAAACAGTTTTAACCGTTCGGCACGTTTCCTGATTGCAAGAGGTGAGCTGCCTGTTCTCAGCCCGGCCAGCTTTCGAAATTGACCCTTTTGAGGCGGCCCCCCATTCGTTGACAACCCTTGGCACCCAAATCTACCATGCGGCATCTGAAAACCTTCTTTTCTCTCATCCTCGACCGGGTGCGGTGTGTAAATGGCGCAGGAATTTAGCGGGAAAGTGGTCGTTATCACCGGGGGGGCTGGCGACATTGGCCGGGTGGCGGCGGCGCGGTTTATTGAGGAGGGCGCGCGGGTCGTTTTGCTCGACTCTGATGAGGTGGGGCTGGAGCGGGTGGCGGGCGAGATTAAAGGCGCCAGCGCTAAGCGGATTGATGTGACGGATTTGGAAAACGTCGAGGCCGTTTTTAGCGCGGTTTTTGCCGAATATGATGGCATCGATGTTCTGGTGAATTGTGCGGGGATTTACCGGCACGCTGGGGTGCTGGAAATGAGTGCAAAAGAGTGGCACGAGACGCTGGACGTGAATTTAACGGGCGTTTTTGCGGCCTCTAAATCAGCAGGCGCGCTGATGATCAGGGAAGAAACCGGCGGCGTTATCGTGAACATGGCCTCCACCGCCGCAAAGAGGGGCAACCCGCAACATTCTCATTACTGCGCCTCAAAGGCGGGGATTGTCGGTTTCGGGCGGGCGCTGGCGATGGAGCTTGCGCCAAGGGTGCGCGTGAACGCGGTGGCGCCGGGCGTTATCGAATCGCGTATGAGCGCCGATATGCCAGGTGAGCGGCGGGTAAGCTGGATGGGCCAGGTTCCCCTTGGCCGATTCGGATTACCCACAGAAGTGGCCGAGGCAATTTTTTTTCTGGCGAGCGATAGGGCCTCCTACATCAACGGGGCCGTTTTGAATGTAAACGGCGGGATGTGGATGGATTGAGCTGGCGGCGGGGTGTAAATGGCACTGGAATTTAGTGAAAAAGTGGTCCTTATCACCGGCGGGGCAGGAGACATTGGCCGGGCGGCGGCGGCGCGCTTTGCCGAGGAGGGCGCGTGGGTCGTTTTGCTCGACACCGATGAGGTGGGGCTATCCCGCGCGGCGAGCGAGATTAAAGGCGCTAGCTACCGGCGGGTTGATGTGACGGATTTGGCGGATGTCGAGGCTGTATTTAGCGCGGTTTTTGCCGAGTTTGATCGCATTGATGTTCTGGTGAACGGGGCGGGGATTTACCGGCACAGTAAGGTGCTCGACATGAGCATGGATGAGTGGCGCGAGACGATGGACGTGAACCTTACGGGCGTTTTCGCGGCCTCGAAGGTGGCGGGCGCGTTGATGATGGCACAAGAGCCCGGCAGCGTGATTGTGAATCTGGCCTCGGTGGCCGCGAAAAGAGGGAGCCCCCTTCACGCCCATTATTGCGCGAGCAAGGCGGGCCTTGTAGGTTTCAGCCGGGCACTGGCGATGGAGCTTGCGCCACGGGTTCGGGTGAACTCGGTGGCGCCGGGCATAATTGAGGGCCGCATGATTGCCAGCATGATGGCCGAGCGGGGCGAAAGCTGGCGCGCACAGATTCCATTGGATAGATTTGGAACGCCTGCGGATGTGGCCAAGGCGATTTGTTTTTTGGCGAGCGATAGAGCGTCGTACATTAATGGCGCAGTGTTGAATGTAAACGGCGGGATGTTCATGGATTGAGTATCCCCCGTTATTGTGTGGCGTAAATTTTTTAAGAGAGGAAACGAATATGGCGCAGATGACGAACTATAAGAACCACGAGGTTGTGGACCTCACCCAGGAGATTTATCAGGGCCAGCCCGTTTTTGTCGGCCACCCCGACACCTGGCGCTGGACGAACATGACCCACGAGGAGAGCGCGGCGGGCGGGCGCTTTAAGAGCGAGATGAGCTACTACTGCGGTATTTTGCAGGTGTGCGAGCACGGGCCAACCCACGTGGACTCGATCAGCCATCTCGACCCCGCGCCCGACGCGATGAACATCGATCAGATGGGCATGGAGTTTTTCTACTCGCGCGGCCTCGCAATTGATTTTGAGAATGTTGAGGATAACGCCCTTATCACCGCAGATGACGTGAAGCGTCGCCTCGACCACTACAAGATGGAAATTAAGCCGGGCGATACGCTCTGCTACACCTACGGGCACTACAAGCGGCATTTCCCCAAGAAAACCTACACGAGCCACTACGCGGGATGGACGCGCGAGGCGGCCGAGTATGTCTACGGCGAGTGCGGGGCGATGAACGTTGCCACCGATGCGCCGAGCATGGATGAGGCCAACAGCCCCGAGTATCCGTGCCACCTTGTTTGCCGCGAGCTTGGCCGCACGAACACCGAGAATCTAAGGAACATTGAAGAGGTGGTGGGCAAGGAGTTTCTCTACATCGGCATGCCGCTCCTGATTCGTGGCGGCTCGGGCTCGCCCTGCCGCGTGGTGGCTGTTCTGAACGCATAGGACACACAGTGCCCTCTGGGCGGGCGTTGGTTTTTTGTGCACCGCGCCTCCGGGCGGCATAAGGCGGAATTTTTTCAAGATTTTTCTAGGGAAGAGAACCACGCCGGGGGTAGGTTCCCATCGGGGGACCTCCCGCCCGGGGCTTTCCCATCCTTCACATTGAGGAAGATTCGATGAGCATTGATCCAAAGGAGCTCCGCAACACGATGGGCAAGTTTGCCACCGGGGTGACGGTTGTTACTGCCGATAACGCCGGGGCGCGGCGGGGGATGACGGCAAACGCGTTTTCATCGCTCTCGCTCGACCCGCCGATGGCGCTGGTGTGTGTCGATAACAAGGCGAGTTTTCTGGGCATCATCCAGGGCGCAAAAAAATTCGCCATCAACTTTTTAGCCGAGGACCAAAAATCAACCTCGGACTGGTTCGCCGGAAAAGGCCGCGACGCCGAGGATCAGTTTGCCGACATCGCAAATGAGGCGGGGGAGAACGGGGCGCCGATTATTTCGGGGGCGCTGGCTACCTTAGAGTGTGAAACCCACGAGGAGCTTTCGGGCGGGGACCACGTTATTGTCGTGGGGCGCGTCACGCGCATCATATCGAGCGAGGCGCTTCGCGCGCCGCTTCTTTTCTATGCGGGCGCCTACCGGAAGATGGACATGGACGGGACGTACGAGTAGGGCGAAGTTAATTTTCAAAAAGGTATTATTCAGAAGGTATTAAAGGGCGCCCCTTCGGGGGTGCCTTTTTTTTTGAGCGGCCTGTAGTTGTTGCTGCTGGCGGCTGGCGTTGTCTGCCGCTATCGCCGTCTCGGGCTCAAGCGGCGTACCACATGATGGCGATGTAGTGGCAGGTGGTGCCTGCGATGACGAGCAGGTGCCAGATGAGGTGGTTGTAGGGAATCCGTCTGGCGGCAAAAAAACCGACGCCCACCGTGTAGGCGATGCCGCCTGCAAATATCCAGAACAGCCCCCAGGGGGGAAAGTTCTGCCAGATGGGCTTGATGGCGATGACGGCGAGCCAGCCCATCGCGAGATAGAGGCACACCTTGTAGATGATGGAGCGCAGGCGGCCTGTCCAAAGCAGCGTGATGCCAGCGGCGGCAAGGGCCCAGACGGCGGTGAGGAGTGTCCACCCCCAGACGCCGCGCATTGCGCCGAGCATGAACGGGGTGTAGGAGCCTGCGATCATGAGAAAGATGGCCGTGTGGTCGAGGTTATCGAAGAGGCGTTTTCCCCAGCGCCGGGGCAGGGCGTGCGAGAGGGTCGAGGCGAGGTAGAGCAGAATCATCACGGTGGCGAACACTGTCGCGCCGAGCGTGTGCGTCTCGTTGCCACTCTCGATGGCCGAGTAGACGAGCACCGGGCCGGCGGCCAGGGCGGCAATGAACGCGGCGCCGTGGCTTACGCTGTTGGCAAACTCCTCGCGGGTGGTTGGCTCATGCTCGTCCCAGTTGATGGCGCTCTCGCGCATGCGCGTTTTCCTTTGGTGGAGCCAGGGAGGCTCGTTTCAGTTGCCAGCGGCGGCTATTCTAGATCATATTCATCTAGGATTAAAGAGTATGAAATAAATTTCCCCAGCCGTGTATTCTCCTCGCGCTACTTTCTAGTGTCGTTTTTTTCTCCCCTGTGTGAGGCAGCCCGAGAGGGGGAGCCAGCGCGTTTTTCTTGTGATATGAAAGATGGGCCTGTGATGGATAGCGGGCGCTTTTTTTGTTGCCGGGAGGGTGTCTGTGCCGAATTTTCGCGCGGTGGTTTTCGATCTTTTTGACACGCTGGTGGATTTCAACCCCGAGCTGATCCCCGTGGTTGAGATTAATGGGAAATCAGAGCGCACCACTTCGATCAACGCCTACGAGGCGCTGGTGGAAAATGACTACCCCGTCCCCTCGTACGAGGAATTTCATCGCCACTGGATCGAAACCTCCAAAGAAGTGTGGGGCGAGCGCGACCGCGACCCTGATCACCGTGAGGTGACATCGCGGGCGCGGTTCATGAAATTCACCGAGCGGCTGGACTCGCTGCCCTCCGAGCAGCGCGAGGCGGCCGCCGTGGTCGCGATGGAAACCCATATGGAGCGGTTGATCAGTTCAACCGATTTCGATGAGGCGCGGCTCGCCATGCTCGGGCAGATTCGAGAGGCCAGCCTTCGCGTCGGGTTGATAAGCAATTTCGACAACACCGAGGCGGCGCATAGGCTTTTAGGTCGCACCGGGATAGATGCTTATCTGGAAGCCACGCTCGTCTCGGGCGAGGTGGGCTATCGCAAGCCCGCGAGCCGGCTTTATCTCCAGGTTGCAGATGTGCTCGGAGTGGCGCCGGGCGAAGTGCTTTTCGTGGGGGATAATTTCGAGTGCGATGTGCTTGGCCCCCGGAGCGTCGGGATGCCCTCGGCGTGGCTAAATCCCAATGGCGGCCCTCCCCCGGACGGGGCGGCGCCTCCTGATTATGAGATAAAAAATTTACTGGATGTTCTTAAGATTTTGAATCTGGACGCGTAAAAAGACCAAGGAAAAGGGGCGCGCAGAATCGGCTCTCGCGCCTTGTGCCCGCATCGCCTCTTCCATAAGATGCGGTTTCCTTAATTCGTTAAATGACCTCCCACCCATGGAAGGATTTTGAAATGTCAGAGCCAGTACGCGCAGAAATCGTCGCCATCGGCACCGAAATGCTGCTGGGCGATCTTATCGATACGAACAGCGCTTTTATCGCCCAGCAGTTAAAGGCGGTTGGTGTGAACATGTATTTCAAGACGATTGTGGGAGACAACCTGGACCGCATTTCGTTTGCCATTGGCCAGTCCCACGATAGGAGCCAGGTGGTCATCACCTCGGGCGGGCTCGGACCCACGGTGGACGACCTGACCCGCGAGTGTGTGGCGCGCGTGATGGGCGTGGAGCTGGAGTTTCGCCAGGAGCTTTATGACTACATCGAAAAATATTTCGTGCGCCGCGGCTTTAAGATGACGGAGAACAACCGCAAGCAGGCTTTCGTTCCCCAGGGCGCCACGGTTATTGAAAACCCGCGCGGGACGGCGCCTTGTTTTTATTGTGAGGATGAAAAAGGGCTTATCATCGTCGCCCCGGGCGTGCCCGTAGAGATGCGCTACATCATCGGGGAGCGGGCGATTCCGATCATCCAGGAGAAATTCGATCTTGGCGAGGTAATCAGAACACGCGTGCTCAAGACCTGCGGGCTGGGCGAGAGCCGGGTGGATCTGATGATAGGCGATCTGTTCCGCGAGTCGAGGAACCCGAGCATTGGGGTGCTGGCGCATCCCGGGCAGGTGGACGTTCGCATCACGGCCCGCGCCGAGAACATCGAGAAGGCCGAGGAGATGATTGACGTTCTCGACGTGAAGGTGCGCGAGATTCTGGGCTCGGCAATCTATGCCGTTGGTGAGGTTACGCTCGACCAGGTGGTCGCCGAACTTTTGGGCGAGCAGAAAAAAACGATTGTGGTGGTCGAAACAAACACAGGGGGCGCTGTTTTGCAGCGTCTTGCGGCCTGGCCCGAGCGGGTGGATTTCCTCCGGCGCGGTGTCGTGGCGATGGACCCAGCCGAGCTGGCGCGAATGTACGATCTGCCCTTGGGCAGTGAGCCTGGCGGCGAGGATTTTGCCGAGGCGCTGGCAATTAAGGCCGCCGAGGAGGCGGGTGCGGACATCGGGCTGGTGGTGATGGGCCCCAACCCCCCGCCGAACATCGAGCCCGAGCATAGCCGCACCGCACCGGCGCAAGGGACGACCCACTTTGCGCTGTCGGTGGGCGGCAAAATCAAGAAACACGATGGGATTTTCGGCGGCAACGAGCGATTTATTCAATCGCGGGTGCCCATGTTTGCCCTCGATCTGGTCCGGCAGGCGCTGGTGGAGTAAAGCGCGGGCTGGATAGAGTTGGAATCTGAGTTCTTTTTACGATTCAGATCCAGAGGGCGAATAGGTGTAATTCGACTGGTCGCAGAATGATAAAAAAATACCCCCCTCCAGCATGGAGAGGGGTATTTTTTTCAAAGGGAATGAATGTTTTAGGTATTTATCTAGGCCTCGACGATATCGTCTTTCAGGCTCAAGACAAATGCGACGACATCGTCACATTCTTGCTGGGGAACCTGTAGGGCTTTCATCGTTTCGCCCGCATGTCCAAGGAATACGTTCCAATCACTTTCACTGATTCCCATGCCGACATGTGTAATCTTCATATCCCGGCCAGTGTAGTGAAGCGGCCCGCCGGCACATGAGCACAAAAAATCAATCAAAAGTTGTTTTTCTCTCGCAATGCCGTCGTCTCCGCGGTTTTGCCAGAAACGGGCTAATTGAGGGTCTCCCTGGAGGCGCGGGAGCAAATCACTGCAAAATCCTGTGATGCCATCATAGCCACCAAGGCGAGCGTAGAGCGATGATTCTTGATTCATTGAATTTCTCCTGGTTGTTCTTGTAACGCAGGTTTCTTTAGAAACGGTGCAATGAAGGAATGGCCACCGGCGGGATTGTGTAGCACTACTATTCATTTATCAAACGCCGAGTTCTTTTTCCTTGCTTGATCCCGTAACTCCTGATAGTGTAATGGTTTAGTCGGTAAATGCTCAAGTAGGTTATTGGTATTTGCCGGATTCACCTGTGCTCCGCCCGGGCATAAGGTAATAAATATCAATGGTTTATAGATTGGGCGACCGCCCACCAGCAGATAGTTCGAATCCTGTCGTGAAAGATTCCGAGCAGATAAAATCCGGAAAGGTAGGATCCGGGCGCTATGGCTGGCTCCTTGCCGTGCTTTTTGCGCTTCCGGTAGTTCTTGCGGGCTGTCAGTACCTGCAGGAGAGCTGGGAGGCGATGAGAAGCCCTGAAACCTGGCAATCGAGCCAGGGCGATAAGGGGCGCATTCAGGGGGGAAGCGCGCTCAAACCACCCGTCAAGCTCCCCAGAGGGGTGGGATTGCCAGCGGATGCCCTTCCCGATGGCCCTACGTTGGCTACCCAGCGGGACCGCTTCAGGCCCAACGATTCTGTTTTTGCCGTTCTTGCCGCCAATGGGCTTGAGCGAGATGAAATTTTTAGGGTTCTTCGCGCAAGCAGGTCCGTTTATTCGCTCTCCCGCATTGGGGTGGGAAATCGCTACGAGTTGGCGGCAGTCGGAAAAAAGGTGCATCGGTTCCTGGTTCAGGTGGATAGTGAGCGCCGCCTCCGCGTGTATCGAACCAAGAGAGGCCCCCTTCGGGCGCGGCTTGAACTGATTCCCTACGATGTTGAAAACGTTCGCGTGAAGATGAAGCTTCAGGATTCTCTTTTCGGGACAATTAACCAGGCGGGCATTCCTCTTGCCTATGCGGTGAAGCTGAACGAAATATTCGAGTGGGTGGTCGATTTCCACAAGGGAATGAAGGGCGGCGAATCCATCGAGCTATTAATTGAAAAGCGATCGCTGGATGGCTACCCGGCGGGGCTGGGACGGATACTGGCTGCCCGGATCGAAGGCGGGGGCAAGAAACACGCCGCGGTTTTGTTCGACAGCGGCTATGCGACCTACTACACGCCGGAGGGGGAGACCCTTAAGCGGGCGTTCCTCAAGTCGCCTCTCAAGTACACCCGAATTAGCTCTCGTTTCACAAGAAAGCGATTTCATCCGATTCTCAAGCGCTACCGGCCCCATCTAGGGGTGGACTATGCGGCGCCAAAGGGGACGCCGGTTCGCTCGGTTGCGGACGGGGTGGTTGCCTCGGCGGGTTGGAAGGGGGCGGCCGGCAAGATGGTCAAGGTGCGCCACAGCCGTGGTTATGTTACTTCATACCTGCATTTGTCGAGGATTGGCCGCGGGGTCAGAAGCCGGGCGCGGGTCAGGCAGGGTCAGATTATCGGTTTTGTGGGCTCGACAGGATTATCGACGGGGCCGCATCTCGATTTTCGCATCAAGCGTAACGGGGCTGCGCTGAATCCGCTTTCGGCAAAACTGCCTGCGGGCGAGCCGGTGCCGAAAAAATATATAGCGGCGTTTCGGCGGGTGGCGCGGGAGCGCATCATAGAGATAGAGACGGCGCAGTTTTTTGGGGCGAAGCCGGAGCTGGCCTCGGCAGGTGTGGCAGCCCAGCCTTTAAACTAGAGGATATTTCGAAGGATGTATTTACCCTACGAGGGGAAGCTCCCCAAGGTGCACGAGAAGGCATGGATCGCCGAGACGGCGGTGATTATCGGTGATGTGGAGATTGGCGAGGACAGCAGCGTTTGGTATGGGTGCGTTCTTCGCGGCGATGAGATGCACATCCGGGTGGGTAAGCGAACCAATATTCAGGATTTATCTCTTCTTCATATCGAGGGGGGAAAATCCCCCTGTATTCTCGGGGACGATGTTTCTATCGGGCACTCGGCGATTGTCCATGGTTGCGAAATTAAAGACGGTGCGCTTATCGCCATGGGCGCAATTATCTTGAACAATGTGGTGGTTGGAGAGGGGGCGGTCGTTGGCGCGGGGGCGCTGGTGCCCGAGGGCAAGGAGATTCCCCCGAACACGCTTTGGATGGGCACGCCAGCGAAATTTGTGCGCGAGTTGAGGGACGATGAGCGGGAGCGTTTTAAGCGAACGCCCCAAGTGTACGCCAGCCTCAAAGAGCGTTATCGAAACGGGTAGGTCTTTTTTGTAGATTCTTGATGTTAAAACTTCGTTTGTCCAAATTCGATTTATCCAAGTCTGATTTGTCCAAATTTCATTATGGGTATGACTGTGATGGATAGCGGTAAGGGTGCGCCCCGCCTGGCGGCGGTGGTCGATTTGGGAACGAATGCGGCCCGCCTGGCAGTGGCAGAGCTGGATAGCTCGGGTGCGCTGGTCTCTCGCGGAAGGTGGCGCGAGCTGATTCGCCTGGGCGAGGGGGTGGCCTCAAGCGGGGCGCTCTCGGAGGCGGCCATGGCCCGGGGCATAGAGACGCTTGAGCGATTTAGGAACATTGCCGAGGAGATGGGGGTGGATATCATCGAGGCGGTGGCGACGAGCGTTTTGCGGGAGGCATCGAATGGCGAGGCATTTGCCCGTGAGGTGAGGAAGTTGGGCGTGCCCCTTCGGGTGATTTCGGGCGAGGAGGAGGCCAGGTTGTCGCTGGCGGGTGTGATAAGTACCCGGGCCCAATGGCCCGCCGGGCGCTCTGGTGAGCGGCCCGATAGGAAACCTGACGAGAGGGCAAATGAGTCCCTGGTCTTTGACATTGGCGGCGGGAGCCTTGAGCTGACACACGAAAAAGAAGGTAAGATGTTGAAAACGTGCAGCTTAAATGCTGGTGTGGTCTATCTCACCGAGGGCCACCTTAGGGATATCCCCACCCCAAAGGCCCAGGTCGAGGCCTGCGCGAGAGATATGAGCGACATGTTGCACTCAATGCCGCTCGCTCCTCCCGACGTCCCGCTCATTGGCTGCGGCGGAACTGTCGCCCTGGCGGGGTTCGTGAGGGAGGAAAAAGACCGTAATCAGGGCATAAACGGCGTTTTTATCGAGCGCGGCGAAATTGGGTCGTGGGTGGATAGATTCGCCGCCCTCGACATGACAGGGCGAAATTTGTTGCCCGGCTTCGAGCCTGGGCGCGAGGATATCGCTCTTGCGGGCCTGATCGTTGTCAGGGAAATACTCAGGTGGGGAGGCTACGAAACCCTACGCGTGTCCACCGGAGGGGTACGGGAGGGTTTGTTAAAGAGGCTTCTTTTGAGAGAATAATGTAATTACAATAATATCAGCTATCTATATGCTTTTTTAGAGATTTTTTTCCGAAATTATTGATTGACACATGCCTAGATTGATCCCTATAGTCTCATGGCTTGCCGCCCTCAGGAGTTTTCTCTCTGAGCTTGACTCCCACGTTGTTTCCGGGAGGTTAAAATGTTAAATGACCTGAGATATAAGCTCGATCAGATTCCCAAGACGGGGATGAAAATTGATCTTGTGGTTGCTGTAGAGCGTTTAAATCTTGAAGATGAGAGTTGGCCCCCTCTTTCGGATGTGAAAATAGAGGGTATGCTGGAGCGAACTGGCGAGAAAGAAGCCGTTTTTGAAGGTCGCGTATCTGGTTCTTTTTTGGTGGAGTGCTCGCTAGGTCTTGCTCAAGTAAAGATTCCTGTTGAAGATGAGCTTACTGTTTATTTTCAGCCGCTGGCGCCATATGAAATTGATTCGGGCGATGGTGTTGAATTAGGAGAAAGAGATTTAGAGGTTTATTACATCGAAAATGATGAGGTGGATCTTTCAAGTCCGCTTCGGGATCAGCTTGGCCTGGCAATACCGATTCAACCCAAGTGTCCGGATAAATGTATGGGAGATGAGCCTGAGTTGTGCCAACGGCTTGAGGAAGGTAACGGAGTTGGCACGGATTCAGAAATTGACCCAAGGCTGGCCGCTTTAAAGGAATGGGGAAAAGTCGAAAGCTGATAAGTTGAGCAGTCGTTTTTAAAACGATTGCCTTTTTTAGATTCATTTTAATAGGAGGCGTTCCATCATGGCTCTGCCCAAAACTCGTCATTCTCAGACAAGAGGGCGCAAGCGTAGGACACACTGGAAGGTGGCCAAGCCTGCCGTGGCAGTGTGTTCGAACTGTGAAGCACCTGTGTTGCCGCATCGTTTATGCACTACTTGTGGCTTCTACAAGGGGCAAAAGGTTTTGGCTGTCCAAGAAGCCTGAGATAGTAGCTCAGGGGTGCTTTCATGAAGATTGCTGTTGATGCAATGGGCGGGGATCACGCACCTTCGTTAATTATAGAGGGCGCGGTACTCGCATACAAAGAGTTGGGCATAGAATCAATTCTTGTCGGAATACCCGAGAGTATTGATTCTGAACTCTCCCGCTTGGGTGCGCGTGGTTTGCCGTTTGAAATTCGCGAAGCCACCCAAGTGATTGAGATGGGTGAGGTCCCCTCGAAAGCTTTGAAATCAAAACCAAACTCTTCGATGCGTGTTGCTGCCGAATTAGTAAAAAAAAGTGAGGCGAGCGCCGTATTTAGCGCGGGAGATACGGGAGGCGCATTTGCCGTCTCTTTGCATGTGCTTCAAAGAATGAAGGGTGTTTTGAGGCCTGCCATTGCAGCACTCATTCCCACCCTCAAGGGGTTTAGTATCATGCTCGATGTCGGAGCAAACTTACTTCCCAAGGCGCAGCACCTGTTCCAGTTTGGGGTGATGGGTCAAATATACTCCGAGCTTGCCCTGGATACGCCCTCGCCCTCTGTCGGACTTCTTAACGTTGGAGGAGAGGTTTCAAAAGGTACTGATGCCCTCAGGACAGCTCATGGTCTGTTTGCAAAAAGTGATTTGAATTTCATGGGAAATGTTGAGGGAAGCATTATTTTTCAGGGCAATGTGGATGTTATTGTCTGCGATGGCTTTTCGGGGAATGTGGCGCTCAAGGTTAGTGAAAGTCTAAGTGAGATGCTTACCACCCTTCTCCGGGAGGAGGTTACACACTCGGTTCGAAGTAAAATTGGGTATATGTTCCTCCAAAACGGCTTGAAATCCATGAAGAAGAGGACGGATTATTCTGAATATGGTGCGGCGCCGCTGCTAGGGCTAAACGGTCTGTGCATGATTGGGCACGGACGAAGTACGGCGAAAGCGGTTAAAAATGCTTTGAGGGCTACGGACCAATTGGTGAAAAAGCAATTAAACGGTAAGATACAAAGCGAAATAGACAGGCAGTTGTCATTACAAAGAAGCTCTGAGCCCGGTTGGCGCCTTTGGGATCAAATCCGTGAGGGTATTTTTCATCCAGGTGAATCGAGTGAATCATCGGAAGAAGGGCAATCTTCCGATGATAGCGAAACGAATCTGACACAAAAGTAAAAGCATTCCCGCCCAATTCAGGTGTAAAATATGACTCATTCGGTCATTCTTGGGACCGGCTCCTACGTTCCAGATGAAGTTCTTGCAAATTCTGACCTCGAAAAAATCGTTGACACAACGGATCAATGGATTTTTGATCGTACCGGGATCCGTGAGCGCAGGGTTGCGCAGCCCGAGGCCGCAGCGTCTGACCTCTCCCTCCCGGCTAGCCAGCGTGCTCTCGAGGCGGCCGGTATGGATCCAAAAGAAATTGACCTTATAATTGTGACAACGCTGACGCCGGATTCCTTGTGTCCTTCTACGGCTTGTTGGCTCCAGGCGGAAATTGGTGCAGAACGTGCGGCGGCTTTTGATATGAACGCGGCATGCTCGGGGTTTGTATACGGTGTTCAGGTAGCCGATGCGTATATTCGCTCAGGCCTCAAGAAAAATGTTTTAGTGGCCTCTGTGGACCTTATGACGCGCACTGTTAATTGGAAGGACCGTGGAACTTGTGTCCTATGGGGAGACGGTGCCGGGGCGGTAATCATGGGCCCGGCGGAAAATGGCCAAAAGGGAATTATCGATACATACACTTACAGTGATGGTAAGGATGCGGATAAAATTCTCATCATAGGAGGAGGCACAAAACTTCCTCCCATGCGCACGGAAGATATCGAGTCGGATGCCCATACGATAAAGATGAAGGGTCAAGAAACATTCAAAACTGCGGTACGTCATTTTAGCAATGTATGCGCTGAGGCACTTGAGAAAAATAATATGACCGTGGATGATATAGATGTTTTTATTCCGCATCAGGCCAATATAAGGATTATTGAGGCGGTAGCTAAGCGTCTGAAGTTGTCGATGGATAAGGTCGTAGTTACGATAGATAAATATGGTAATATGTCCTCTGCCACGATTCCGGTAGCTTTGGATGAGTGGGTAAGGGAGGGGAAAATCCAGCGTGGTGATAATGTCCTAATGGCTGCCTTTGGTGGGGGGTTCACTTGGGGCGCCGCTCTGGTTGAATGGTAGTCCTATCAGAAAAAAAACTCATAAACAGTCTTCCGCCCGAAATGCCGCTTTTTCATTTATATATTTCTCAGCTTGGTTTTTTTGCCAGGTAATTTGAGAGATTTGGAGAGATCGTCTTGAGTTCCAGCAGAGTAGCTTTCCTGTTTCCAGGCCAAGGCTCACAGCATGTGGGGATGGGAAAGGATTTCTATGATCGTTTCTCATTCGCCAGGGAAACCTATGAGATGGCAAATGATATCTTGGGATGGGATATCGCCAAACTCAGCTTTGAAGGCCCCAAGGATGAGTTGACCCTGACTTCGAATACCCAGCCCGCTATCATGATCCATAGCTACATTGCTCATACTTTGTTAACCGAAAATGGGGTGAGCCCGGTATTGGCGATGGGCCATAGTCTAGGGGAGTATTCTGCGTTACTTGCGGCGGGGGGGCTCGATTTTTCGACTGCGCTATATTTGGTAAAAGAGCGGGGTGAATTTATGCATAAAGCGGTCCCTCAAGGTGGTGGCGCCATGGCTGCGTTGTTAGGCTTGGACCGGGAGGTTGTGGAATTAGTCTGCATGGAGACAGATGGTGTTGTCGAGATTGCAAACTATAATGCCCCTGGACAAATTGTTATTTCGGGAGAGCGCACGGCGGTAGAAGAGGCGGTTGCGCTAGCCAAGGACAAGGGAGTTCGTAAGGCTGTGATGCTTCCCGTCGGTGCGCCATTTCATAGCTCGCTACTTCAGGAGGCGGCCGAGCGGATGAGTGAGGTGCTCGACTCCGTGGAATTCTCTGATCTGTCGATTCCTATTTACTCGAACGTGACGAGCCAGCCGGTCCATGATTCTAATGAGGCCCGTGAACTTCTCAAAAAACAGGTTCGCGCTGCTGTTCGCTGGGAGGACTCAGTTCGTTTGGCGAGTCAGGAAAATGTCAGTGCCTATATCGAGGTAGGACCTGGAAAGGTTCTTTCGGGGCTGAACAAGAGAATCGCCAGGGATATTCCTGTTTTTAATGTCGAGGACGAGGAAAGTTTGAAAAATACTCTGACGAAGATAGCGGAACTTAATTAGTCAGATTTGTATAGGGGAATGCTTGTTGAGATTTGATTGCATTTTATGTAAGGATTCCACGGGTTATGGGTCTTTAGGGAGTTAACTCTGTATATCCCTCGGGAAGATTGTCGGGGGAATATCGCGACAGGGAGGATGTTCTGTGGCGGATAATGTCGAAGAAAGAGTAAAAGAAATAATTGTGGAGCAGTTGAGTGTTGAGGCAGACAAGGTGGTTCCTGAAGCATCTTTTATCAATGATTTGGGTGCGGATTCTTTGGATACCGTCGAACTTGTAATGGCTTTTGAAGAAAAGTTCGGTCTTGAAATTCCAGATGAGGATGCAGAAAAGATCACTACGGTTCAGCATGCTGTCAGTTACATAGAGGAACATAGTTGATCTAGATTTATGTATTCCGCTCGAACGTTAACGGGAAAAATGTTGGAGAATATTGAAGGTGCCTAGCGATATTCGTGTTGTCATCACCGGCATGGGTTTGGTAACCCCTCTTGGTATTGGTATCCAGGAAAATTGGGACGCCCTGGTGGGGGGAAAGTCAGGTGTAGGCCCCGTAACGGGGTTTAATGCCGAGCGGTTGCCTGCGCAAATATGCGGTGAGGTGAAGGATTTTAATCCTGAAGACTACATCGAGCGAAAAGAAATCAAGAAAATGGATAGGTTCATCCAGTTCGTTATGGCGTCCACTAAAATGGCTTTTGATGATGCTGGACTGGAAAAGCCAGATGATGAGGTCGCTCACCGCTATGGCGCGGTAATCGGTGTCGGGCTAGGCGGATTGCCGGCGATTGAAAAGCATAAGAAAATTCTTGAGGAGCAAGGGCCGAAACGGTTGAGCCCGTTTTTTATCCCAATGTTGCTGGCGAATCTGGCCCCCGGCCAGGTTTCGATGCATTGGGGGCTGAAGGGTCCGAACACCTGTACCGTTACAGCATGCGCATCTAGTAATCATGCCATAGGCGATGCAATGAAATTCATTCAAAGAGGAATTGCCGACGTCATGGTGTCGGGAGGCAGTGAATCGTGCATCACGGAATTGGCTATGGGTGGTTTCTGTGCGATGAAAGCGCTCAGTACGCGTAATGAGGAGCCGGAGCGTGCCAGCAGGCCATTTGATGCAGAACGAAATGGTTTCGTTATGGGCGAGGGCTCTGGTGTACTAATCCTTGAGAGCTACGAGCACGCTGTTAAGCGTGGTGCGAGGATTTATGCCGAAGTGTCGGGTTATGGTCTTAGCGCCGACGCTTACCATATCACCTCACCCTCTCCCGACGGGGAAGGGGCTGCCCGCTCCATGGAAATGGCCATTCAGGATGCCGGGCTCACCCCAACGGATGTCGATTATATCAATGCCCATGGAACCTCGACGCCGGGCGGTGATAAAATTGAAACGGTGGCGATAAAACGCGCCTTTGGTGAGCATGCCAACAAAATTGCTATTAGTTCGACTAAGTCGATGACCGGCCACCTTCTCGGTGCGGCTGGCGGCATTGAGTCAATATTCACGGTGCTGGCCATACAAAACGGGCTAGTGCCGCCGACCATCAATTACGAAAATCCTGATCCAGATTGCGATCTGGATTGTGTTCCAAACACCCCCCGTAAGGCGGAAATCCGCTGTGCCCTCACGAACTCCTTCGGATTTGGCGGGACGAACGCAACGATCCTCTTCCGAAAACCCGAAACGGAAGCCGCGTAAAGACCCGAAGCCTAAAGCCGCCGGGCGCCCCAAAAAAGTGGCGTCTAAAAAGCGTGGTGTGCCAAATACCCCCCAAGGGCCCCCTGTTCCTCCGTTGGAAGAATTGGAGCAAAAAATCGGCTATGGCTTTTCCGATAGCCAGATATTCCTCCAGGCGCTAACCCATCGATCTTACTCTCAAGAAGTGATCCCGCCGGAGGAGGATAATGAGAGGCTTGAGTTCCTGGGTGACGCTGTTCTTCAGTTGATCGTTACAAAACGATTGTGGATCGAATTGGTTAAGGAGGATGAAGGCATTTTGACGCGTCGCCGCTCTGAGAAAGTTAGCGGCCGTGCCCTGGCTAAGGTCGCTCGTGCGATGGGTTTAGCCGATTTTCTCCGGTTGGGAAAAGGGGAGTTGAAAACCGGGGGACGCCAAAAACCTTCTATTTTGGCGGATTCCCTTGAGGCCATCGTGGGCGCGATTTATCTGGATGCCGGATATGAAAGGTGTGCCGAGGTGGTGGAATCGTGGCTATGGCGAGCACCGGAGGATGGTGAGGACGATATTCTGGCGAATGATTACAAGAGCAATCTTCAACAAGAACTACAGCAAAAAAGTAAGCGCCTGCCCGTTTATCATGTGTTGAGCGAATCTGGCCCTGAGCATAATAAAATTTTCAGGGTTGAGGTCCGCCATGGGGGGCGGGTATTGGGGACGGGGCAAGGCAGAAACAAAAAAGAGGCCGAACAGGCCGCTGCCCGGCAATCAATTTTAGCCAAAAGTGAAACAAAAGGTCGCCCGAAATCAACCAAATGATATGTTTTTATGGGCTGGCTCCCTTTGCGCAGTCTACTAGATTCTGCTAGCTTAAATACTCCTTCCGCCCTGATTTTTCAGATATAGCTCTGTCGCCTACTGAGGAATCTGACTTGAAATTCAAGCGCATTGAAATGTTGGGATTCAAGTCCTTTGTGGACAAAACCGTCATCGAATTCGGTGGAGATTTAACAGCGATAGTTGGGCCTAATGGTTGCGGGAAAAGTAACGTTAGCGATGCCATTCGTTGGGTTTTGGGGGAGCATCGCCCAAAAAATCTTCGTGCGAAAAAGATGGAAGATGTCATTTTTAATGGTAGCGCCGATAGAAAGCCTTTAGGGATGGCTGAAGTGTCGCTGACTATTTCCGAACTCAAGGGAATTGTCACACATCCTCAGTTCAAGGATTTTGACGAGCTTGTTGTCACGCGTCGTCTCTATCGCTCGGGTGAGAGCGAATATCTCATAAACAAAAACTTGTGCCGACTTAAGGATATTGTCGATATATTCCTTGATACGGGGGTTTCTCTCGATACATTCTCGATTGTAGAGCAAGGAAGAATAGAAGGTCTCGTCAACGCCAAGCCGATGGATCGTAGATTGATCATCGAAGAGGCGGCCGGAATTATGAAATACAAAAGCCGGCGCAATGAGGCAATGAGAAAATTGGATCTTGCTCAGGCAAACTTTTTGCGGGTTGTCGATATTCTGAATGAAAAAGAGGCTAGGCTTAAAACTCTCCGCCGTCAGGCCAGAAAAGCCACATTCCATAAGGAATATCAAAAAGAGATCGTTGAGTTGGATATTCGTGTCTCGGCTATGAATTTGCTTCGACTGGATACGGAACTAGAACCGACGGAGAGTGAATTTTCTAAATGTGATGAATTGAGCAAAGGCCATTCGGCGGCTTTTTCGGCCAGGGAAGCTGATCGCGAAAAATGTCGTATAGAGGTTGCCGAGCGCTCTGAGAATCTTGCCGAAACCCGGCGGCGGGCAGTGGAAGTAGAAGGGTATCTTCAGCGCTTGGAAAATCGCCTTGAAATGCTATCCAGTCGGCTTACCGAACTCGACGAGGAGGACGAACGCCGCCGCGATGAAATAGAGTCCCTCTTCGATGAATCAACGAAACTCAAAGAAGAGCATGAGCAGCTGACAACTCGGGAAGTGTCTTTGTCTCGGGAGTTAGAAGAGGCTAGGGGAGCATATGAAGCCAGCGCAAAAAAGATAAATGATCAGCGGACCGAGTTAGCTTCCAAGGAGGTCGAAGAGGGCGAATCCAGGAAATTGATTGCTCGAGAGACGGATGCTCTTAGTGGTGCACGCCAGAGAATTGCATCGGGTGATTCCCGCCGAGGAGCAATTTCAGAGTCAATCGAGCGCCTTGAGGTTGAACTAGCAGAGGCGGTTCGGCTCGGTGATGAATTGAAAGTAGAGGAAGAGTCCCTTGCTGGTCGTCTCCAGGTAGCTACCTCCAAAGTGGAATCCTTGAAAGAGAGGATGCTTGTTGTTTCCGGTGAGAAATCCCGTATCGAGGCATTGTTGCGTGAATGCGAGGTCGATTCGGTTGCCACGAAAGAGGCGCTTGTTGAATTTCGGTCGTCTCTTCAGGTGCTAAATAGTCTAGAAAGTAATGATTCAGACAAGTTTGCTGGCGAGAAGGCGTTTCGTGAGCTTGGAGTGGAAGTTCGTGGTGTATTGTCCGACATTCTTAAAGTTGAGCAACGCTACGAAAAAGCGATTGAAGCGGCGCTTGGTGCCAATCTCAAGGGCGTGGTGGTATCGGGTCATGATAGCGCAGTCTCTGCAATCAAGCGCTTGGTCTCCTCTGGCCAATCAGCCAGAGGGTTGGCTCTCCCCGCTGTTCCTCGAAGAGTTTCTTCCCCGGTAATTCCTAAACTTTCCGGAGTTGAGGGGGGCGCTATCGATGTGGTGAGTTTTCCGGACGATTATCGCTCTCTTATGGAATCGCTGCTTGCCGGAGTAGGCATCTCGCAAAATTTGGATTTGGCTCTTGAGGCATGGCGTTCTGGGCCCGATGGAATCACCTGGGTCACTTTATCGGGAGAAGTTGTGCATCCCTCGGGTGCCCTTGAGGGGGGTAGCGCCTCGGACGCCCTATCGGGGCCACTGGAATGGAAACGCCAGCGAGAGGAGCTTCAACTATCTACATCTGATCATGAAGTTAAGTTGCAGGTTTCCTCGGACAAAGAGCGCCGCTACCGCGAAGAATTAGGACAGGCAGAAGAGGAAGTAGAAAGAGTAACTCGAAATGTACGTCAGGCAGAGTTGGCTCTTGTCGAACTGCAAGGGACGCATCGTGCATCTGGCGATAAAAATGCCGATTCGAGAACGCGTTGCGGAACGATTAGGGAACAGGGTGCTCAGATGCGAGAAGAGTTGGTTCATATCGAGAATGATCATCGCGAGGCGCAAGCTGAGGCGTCAAGAGCGTCGGTGTCACTTGATAGTGCGGCTATTCGTGGTGCTGAGATCGAGAATGAACTTGCGCGTGTCGGCGAGCTTATAGCCCGATTGGAGGAAGAGGTATCAGATCGCCGCGTGGATTTAACAGAGGCGCAAGGTAGGGCGGCTAGTGTCAAAAATGAAATCCAACGGATTGGTGATGGGATAGAGCAGAACGTTGTTCGGTTGGCTCGGAGGAAAGAGGAGGAAGAGGATTCTTCCCAAAAGCGCGAGAGTCTGAATTTGAATCTCACACAGAGCCGTGATGAAATTGAGCGGCTCAAGGAAGAAAAAACAGAAGTTGAGGCAGAGCAAGGGGCTCGCTCTCGCCTTGTTGAGGAAGCGCGAGCCCGAGACGAGGAACTGGCCGAAATATTGAGAGAAATGCGCGATGAGGCTGTTCGGATTCAAGGAAATCTCTCCGATGTGGCAGAACGTCGCACAACCCTCCGCGTTCAGCGCGAAACTTTGATTGAATCGGCTCGAAATGAATTTGACCTCGACCTGGTCGTATCGGCACAAGAGAACAAGGAATATCTTGCCGACTACCAGGAGCATGTCAACAGACTTGAAATGCTTCAACAGCGGCTTTCTCGAATGGGTGAGGTGAATCCTCTTGCCGCGCAGGAATTTGATGAGATCAATCAAGAGTATACTTTCCTCAAAGAGCAACAAGAAGATCTTGACGCATCCATCCAGGATCTACATACAATAATCGACAAATTGAACCAAACGACGAAAAAACGATTTGTCGAGGCATTTGAGCAGGTGAGTGCCCATTTCGCCGATATCTTCAGCCGGCTGTTTCTTGGGGGAGAGGCGCGCATGTATCTTCTCGACCCCAACGATCCGTTAGAAACAGGTGTAGATATCGAGGTGCGACCACCGGGCAAACGCCCGGGCAATATCATGTTGCTCTCGGCAGGGGAAAAAGCATTAACCGCGCTAGCTCTCCTCTTCTCGGTTTTTTCGGTTAGGCCTAGTCCTCTCTGTCTACTCGATGAGGTGGATGCCACTCTCGATGATGCGAACGTGGGCCGTTTCCGCGATGTGATTGGGGAGCTTGAGGATAAGAGCCAGTTCATTCTTATCACCCATAACAAGCGGACAATGTCGTATGCTACACAGTTGTATGGTGTTACTCAGCGGGAAAAAGGAGTATCCATCATTGTATCGGTGAAGATGAAAAAGCAGTCTGAAGACGAGGAGGTCTCTGATAAGGAAGGCTCTGAGGGCGAGGCAGTAGGCGCGGCAATGGAGGCCGAGGAAGCCTAACCCATTGGTGCGCAAACTAAAAAAATACGGTATTACGGAACCCCCGCAGAGTAGCCATATGGCTTTTAGGCGGGGGTTCTTTGTTGATGAGGAATTGTCCGGAGGTGATGTCTGGTGGTTTTTGGATTTAGAAGAAAAAAATCGGATGATAGTCCGTCTCAAGTAGATAATTTCAAGGGTGTCCTGCCCGAGGTCCAATCGAAGACGACTGCGAGCAGGAAAAAAGCGAGGGTTAGCAGCGGCTGGCTCGGGCAGCTGAGAAAAGGCCTTACGAAAACGAGGGACTCTCTTGCCAGCAGGCTGGGAGCCGTTCTAGCGGGAAAATCCCGCCTCGATCCGGAAACCATAGAGGAGCTTGAAGAAATCCTCTACATGGCCGACATCGGACCAGTTACGGTTGAGTCTACTCTCGAAAAGCTTCGCCGCGGAGAAGGAGGGGGCGAGAGTGCAGCCGAGCGTGTTCAGGATATTCTTTGCTCTCTACTTGAAAACCCCTCTAAACCGCCGCCGCCTGAGCCCGAGGCACCTACCGAGGGCGAGCCCCGTGTCGTTCTCCTGGTTGGCGTTAACGGAGCGGGAAAGACCACTACTGCTGGAAAACTAGCTGCCCGCCTCTCCTCGGAGGGGCAAAAAGTAATGTTTGCCGCTGCCGACACTTTCCGTGCGGCAGCCGGCGAGCAGGTCGAGGTTTGGGCAGAGCGAACGGGCTGCCACTTTGTCCGCCATTCGGAAGGCGCCGATCCCGGTGCCGTTGTCTACGATGCTATCGCCTCGGCCCGGGCTCGAGGGGTGGACACCCTTCTCGTTGACACTGCAGGTCGCCTCCACACTCGGAAAAACCTCATGGATGAGCTCGTCAAGATTCGCCGTGTCACCGAAGGCCAGCTCCCAGGGGCACCCCACGAAATCCTCCTCGTCATCGACGCCACCTCTGGCCAGAACGCCCTTGCCCAGGTTCGCGAATTTGGCGCAACCATGGGCGTCACAGGTCTCGTCGTCACCAAGCTCGATGGTTCGTCCAAGGGAGGTGTCCTCATCGGCGCGGTGCATGAAAGCGGAATTCCCGTCCGCTGGATAGGTGTGGGCGAGGGCACAGAGGACCTGCTGCCCTTTGACGCCAAGGCCTTTGCCGAGGCCCTCTTCGGGACGGAGGAGCCAGAGTAGAGCTGCCCCACGTCTGAGGCGTCCGCCTGAGCCCACCTGCCTGCCCCCCCGTTTGACTGCAACATGCCGCACATAAGATATAACTAATATAAAAACAATTACTTGAACTCGAACATCGGCCCACTGTTCACCGCCCCGCAACTTGAACTCGCACATGAGTCCGGTTTTTTTCCGCCGATCATTGAATCGAATTAACCGCGTACCTCCCTGCACTTTGGCGGCATTTGCTGTGGTCGGCGCCCCTCCCGCGCCCACCTCATGGCCACCCACGCCTCGCTCATAGTACAAAGGCCGCTTCACTTCTCACTCAGCGTCACCTCGCTTCTCACTCGGCGTCACCTGTTGCTCACTTGGAGCCACTCATTCCTCGCTCAAAGTTTCCCTGCCAATCATTTCATAATATTAGGTATTATTATAATTTAGATAGATAATGTAAGTAGATTGGCTATTTTATCTTTATTATTTTGTGTGCTCAGGTTATATTCTCCCCGTCCAATAAGACCCGCCCAAATGCTATTCCTCGATATCCTGGATCAGGCGCAATTGCGGGGACATAACCGCGCCCAGATTATCTTTGAATTCGCTCAAAAGTAAGAAGTCAAAGTGTTCGAATCTAAATTTTTTTAACGAAGCAGCATCAACCAACCGGAGGTAGTTGTTTTGAAGAAACGAATCTTATCCATCGCCGCCGCGGTTTTTGTCGCCGCGGCCCTGCTCGTACCGGCATCGGCCCAGGCCGCGCCGTCATCGAGCGGTGCGTCGAACGGCCTTGCCCCGCGTCTCGCGGCCCTAGAGGAGTTTGTCTCTTCGCAGGCCTCGCTCATCGCGCAGCTACAGAGCGCCCTGTCGGCTGAAATCGCAAGGGCCCAGGCCGCCGAAGGAGCGAACGCCACGGCAATTGCCACTGAAGCGTCCGCCCGCGCAG
>JABJAL010000063.1 GCA_018669005.1 Nitrospinaceae bacterium | reverse complement strand
TACGACATTCGATGTCGTCTGGGGCAAGGTAACGGCCTTGCCATTCAACATCACTTTCGTTCCCGCAGCGTTGCCCACGGTGAGAACAAACTGCTCGATGCCTACCCACGACTTTTCGCTACCGCCGGTAAGAAGCAATTCGTAGGTCTTGCCCATATCAACCTTTAATCGCAGCCAAGTATCTTCGATGGCCTCGATGGTGAGTCCCAGGTTGCCTCCCAAAGACTCCGGGCCATTGTTCGGCTCTTGTCCAGGAACGAGAGAAAATGATGGCGTGAGTTTTCCCTTGTCATCCGAAGAAGTCTCTTTATTCAATGAAGTCAATAACTTAACGACACCGCCAACATCCAAAGCAGATCCCGGCTCCGTGGTGGAGATTTTTTGAAGACCGTGTTTACCATCCGCATCGCCGTTGATGATCGCAGTGTCATCGTTATTGGAAATGCTGTTGCCGTTTTTCTTTCCGTTCAATTTTTTGATTGCCGGAATTGCAGCCGCCTTGATTCGCTCCGTGAATCCACCAAGTTGGCCATAGCGCTCCGTCTTGCCACGGACGAACCACAAGAGCGCGCCAGAGGCGAAGATGAACAACACCACCGCAGCAATCGGCATGAGTAAACCCGATTGATGATTTGAATTCGAGATGGGGCTGAAAGCTATTTTTGACGCCAGGTCATTATCAACATCCTCGACATCATCTGAACCGGTGCCGATTTGTCGATTGAAGTTGCGTACAACAACATCCTCATCGACATCAATAAAGTTTGCATAGGAGCGAATGAAACCGCGGAGGATTGGAATCGAGGGAAGCTGTGCGAATTCTTCGTCTTCAATTTTTTCAAGGTAGGAGATACGTATACGCGTGCTGTTGGCAACTTCCTCAAGGGAAATGCCCCGCTCCTGGCGCTCTCGCCGCAAAAACGCGCCAACTCCTATATCTTCTATTGATAAACTTGGTCCAGTCATCTCTCATCCAACCGGCCCAACACGGGCGCATCAAAGATACAAAAAGCTAAACCTAAACAAAACAAATATATAGGGTATTAAAGCACTAGTCAATACTTAAATGATCTGCGTAACTTTTTTTTCTTAACGGCCAAAATCGATAGAAAACAACCCTTAATAGCACCTGATAAGGGTATTGATTCCCCGAGACACATCAAGGATGGAAGAAGTTTTACCTTCACGAACAAAAACATCTAACCCTATACCCCACAATAAGATAGGAACATTATTTAACGTATGAGATAAGATACTCATATCCTCAATATTGCCGTGGTCACTGCTAAGAACAAAAGTATCCCGAGCTGGATCAAGTTCAGATAGCGCCGCCTGCAAAAAACGATTCAGGGATCCAAGTACCTCTTTAGCCTCTTCTATAGTTCCTCGGTGACCGGCGATATCAGTTTGAAAATACTCGTATATAAGCAGATCTCGGCTCCTGGCCATTCGGCCCAGCCGCCCACCTGCCTCCTCGGGGGATATTTCCTCCAGATCCAACCCTGATTCGACTAGAATACGATTCGTAAAATCGCGATAAACGGCCTCACCTCGCTTTAAATCATCCACACGTTTGAGGGGAATTCCGGAACTCTCGGCCATCACCGTCGTGACCGAGCGGTGGCGCGTTCTGCCCCGATCAAAAAATCGTGAGGTGTAGGCGTTCGCGAAATCCACCCTGGCCCCGCGCTCGCGGGTCTTTCTAAGAAGGCTCTCGCGCGAGATCAATTCTCTAAGTGGGGTGTTGGGATAGCCCTGAATGTGCCTGCCGACGTGGGCAGGGGCATTCACGCCGGTGAAAAGAGAGGAGCCCCCGGTGGCGCTTTGCGGGGTGCCGGGAACCCCGAGTCGGGCATCGGCCGAGATCAATCGAAAGCCTGCAGGCGAGGCGCCGCTTCGGCAAAGATGCGCAAGCGGGCCCGCCTCAATGGCTGCAAGCGGGTTATTGGGCCCCGCAGGTGCGAGGCCCATCCCATCGACGAATACGAAAAGTATGGCCAATTTAGATCGTGCGGCCCGCCGCCAGCGCAAAGGGCTTGAGATCCTTCATCAGCTGGGCGAATTTCTTGGGCTTGAGCATCTGAGGCCCGTCCGACATGGCGTTGGCCGGATCAGGGTGCACCTCAATCATAAGCCCATCGGCGCCTATCGCGACAGCGGCCTTGGACAGATCTCCCACGAACCGCCATACCCCGCAGGCGTGGCTCGGATCGATTGTCACCGGAAGGTGGGTCAACTCCTTGAGCACGGGCACGGCGCTGATGTCGAGCGTATTGCGAAGCGCCGTGTCGAAAGTGCGGATACCTCGCTCGCAGAGGATAACGTTAGGGTTGCCCTGGCTCATGACGTATTCGGCCGACATGAGATATTCCTCGATGGTGGTCGAGAGGCCACGCTTCAAGAATACGGCGTTCTTGACCTGACCCACTTTTTTGAGCAAGGAGAAATTTTGTACGTTGCGCGCGCCAATTTGAAGGATATCGGCATAGTCGGCACACAGATCGAGATCTGCCGTGTCCATCACCTCGGTCTGAATCGGGAGACCCGTCCTATCGCGAGCCTCGGCGAGGAGTTTGAGCCCCTCCTCTGCCATGCCTTGAAAGCTGTAGGGCGAGGTCCGGGGCTTGAAGGCGCCGCCCCTGAGTACATGGCCACCACCGGCCTTAACTGCGTCGGCAGACTCTAGAATTTGCTCGCGGCTCTCAATCGAGCAGGGCCCGGCTACGACGACAACCTCGGAGCCTCCGAATTTGACGCCTTTGACATCAACGATGCTGCGCTCGGGCCGCCCCTCGTTGCTGGCAAGCTGAAAGGGCTTAAGAACCGGCATGACGTTCTCAACGCCGGCCAAAACTTGAAGCGACTCTTCCATATTCTTGCCACGCTCATCGCCCAGGGCAGCTATTACCGTTCGCTCGACCCCGCGCATAATGTGTTCGGTGCAGCCAAGCTCCTTGACGCGTTTGACTGCCCCTTGAATTTCCTCTTCGGTGGCACCTGTTTTCATTACGACTATCATTGTCTTCTCTCCTTGCGAGATGAAATTTCAAACAAAAAAAATTGCCACGGGTCGGGCCCCATGGCAAAAAATATGCTACTTAACGCCGGGGCGGTCGGCATGTCCTCCCGCCGCCGCATCCTAGTCAATTAACCGGAGCCGGCGCGCAGGAGAACGGTGATAAAGCCGAAAAAGAACTGGCCTCCTTTTCTCCGTACCTGAATCTCGCACATGGCTCAAAACCCTTTGTAAATACAATCAAAAAAGACGATGAAAAATACCCTGCGGGCAAGGGCGCGTCAAGCGGGAAAGCGGGATATGAGTGAATAATCAATATTATTCCCCTGGTAAATTCTCCAGAAGACTTCATATCAAGGAACATTGGGTTATCGGAGCACTTACCTTCCCTGACTCACGCCTACCTGCACTCACTGCCTTACTCGCTACCCACACTCGCCCGCATCCACCACGCAGGCTCGCCGCCCGCGCTTGCGCGTTGACAGCCCCCCGGGGCGGGGCCGATTATGAGCCCCATCATTTGGTCCTATCCGTAAAGGAGCGCGCAACATGAACGAGCCAGCCACTCCCCTTCCCTTTGATTTCACCGAGCCCCAGAAAATGCTCCGCAAGATGGTGCGCGAGCTATCAGAGCGACACATTGCCCCTCGCGCGGCCGAAATTGATGAGACCGAAGAATATCCCGAGGATATTTACCAACTTTTAAAAGAGCACCAGCTTCTCGGCATCTTTTTTTCCGAAGAATACGGCGGCGGCGGCATGGGTTTTACCGGCGGTTGCATCGCCATCGAGGAGATGGCTCGCTTTTGCTCGAACAGTCCAATCTTCCTTGTCCTCAACATGCTCTCAAGCCGCGTCATCGACCTGAGCGGCACCCCTGCGCAGAAGAAAAAATACATGACCGGCCTTGCCAAGGGCGAGCTTCGAGGCTCCTACGCCCTCACCGAGCCCCACGCCGGCTCTGATGCCGGCAACATCCGCACCCAGGCCAGCCTTGAGGGTGACGAGTGGGTCATCAACGGCCAAAAATGCTTCATCACCGGCGCCGACAAAGCCGACTTTCTCACCGTCGCCGCCAAGACAGATCCTTCGGCCGGCACCCGGGGCATCACCTATTTTCTCGTTCCCACCGACACGCCCGGCTTCAGCGTCGGCCGCCACGAGCGCAAGATGGGCATGCGGGGCATCTCCACCTGCGAGCTTTTCTTTGAAAACGTGGCCGTCCCAAAAGAGAACCAAATTGGCGAGCTTAACCGGGGCTTTCGCTCCGCCATGCTCGGCTTCAATCAGATGCGCCCGGCCATCGGCGTTCGCGCCGTCGGGCTCGCCCAAGGTGTTCTCGACTACGCCCTCACCTACAGCAAAGAGCGCGAGGCCTTTGGCAAGCCCATCTCCCACCACCAGGCCGTCCAGTTCATGCTCGCCGACATGTTCATGGACATCGAGGCGGCGCGGCTCTTGGTCTACCGCGCGGCAGCTTTGGTGGACGCTGGCAAGATCGGCAAGGAGAACGCCCGCTACTTTTCCACAGCCAAGACCTTCGCCGCCGACATGGCGATGAAGGCTGCGGTCGATGGCGTGCAAATCCTCGGCGGGGCTGGCTACATGAAAGACCACCCCATGGAGCGCTTCATGCGCGATGCCAAGCAGATCCAAATCGTCGAGGGCACGAGCCAGATCCAGCGCATGATCATCGCGCGCAACCTACTCGACCTCTAGCCCGCGGATAAAAAAAACCATGCCCCCATCCACGAACACCGCCCTGCCCTTCGCTCTCTCAGAGCCCTTGTGCATGCTCAAAGACACGGTGCGCGAGTTATCTCTGCGGCACATCGCCCCCCGCGCGGCAGATATAGATGAAACAGAAAGGTACCCCGAGGATATTTTCGAGCTCCTAAAGGCCCACGATCTTCTCGGCCTCTACATACCCGAGAAATACGGCGGCGCGGGGCTAGGCATCCTTGGCGCCTGCGTCGCCATCGAGGAAATTGCGCGGGTTTGCTCAAACAGCCCGCTCTTCATCTCGGTGTTCCTGCTCGCTACGCGCACCGTCGAGCTGGCAGCCTCCGAGGCGCAAAAAAATCATCTCTTGAGAGGCATCGCCACCGGCACCCTTCGCGGCTCCTTCTCAACGACCGAGCCCCACGCGGGCTCCGATATCGCCGCCATGCGAACACGGGCCGCACTCGATGGTGATGAATGGGTCATCAACGGTCAGAAAAGTTTCTGCACGGGCTCCCCGCAGGCCGACTTTATCGTTCTTGCCGCGAAGACAGATCCCGCTAAGGGCACCAAGGGAATGTCGCTCCTCCTTGTTCCAAAAGATGCGCCGGGCCTCAGCATCGGCCCCCCCGAGCGCAAAATGGGAATGCGCGGCATCCCCACCTGCGGGCTGTTTTTCGATGACTGCCGCATACCGAGGGAAAACGTTATCGGCGAGGTGGGAGGCGGCTTCAAGACCGCCATGCTCGGCTTCAACCAGGCCCGGCCCTGTATCGGGGCGCGCGGGGTGGGTCTCGCTCAAGGCTGCCTTGACTATGCCCTGGCCTACGCCAAAGAGCGCGAGGCCTTTGGCAAGCCCATTTCCCATCACCAAGCTGTCCAGTTCATGCTCGCCGACATGTTCATGGGGATTGAGGCCTCAAGACTCCTCGTTCACCGCGCGGCGGCGCTCGTCGATGCAGGGAGGTACGGCAAAGATGATGTCCACACCATTTCGGCCTCTAAGTGCTTCTCCTCGGATGTAGCCATGAAAGCGGCCTTGGACGGGGTCCAAATTCTTGGCGGAGCGGGCTATATGAAAGACCATCCCATGGAGCGCTTCATGCGTGACGCCAAACAACTTCAGATTATCGAGGGAACCAACCAGATCCAACGCTCCGTTATCGCCCGCAATTTGCTCGATTTATGAAAAATTAGCCCTGTCCGCCCACATTGCCGGGCCGCTCCCGGGCATGATAGATTCCCCTTTACCCGATATAGGGGGCAGGCCCGAACCATTGATTTTTTTTAGGCCCTGCCGATTCGCCGCCGCCTGTCGGCGGCTTTACTTTCGTTAATCCCGACTTCCAAGGATGAGCGTCAATACGATGAACACGAGAATTCGTGCCACCACCCCCAAGGGAAACCTCGTTATCGTCAAGGGCGGAGGGGATCTTGCCACCGGCATTATTCATCGCCTCTGGCGTAGCGGCTTTCCCGTCATATCGACTGAGGTGGAAAACCCCACCATGGTCCGGCGCACTGTTTCGTTCGCCGAGTGCCTCTACTCCGGGCGCCACGTCGTCGAGGGGGTGACCTCCGCGCAGGCAGAGGGAAATACCCCGGAGACGCAACTGGCCTCGGCCAGGGCGCTTCTGGCTGAAAAAATTCTTCCCGTCATTATCGACCCCGAGGCCAAGATAGTTGCTCTCGCAAAACCCGCCGCTTTGGTGGATGCCATCATTGCCAAGCGCAACCTCGGCACCCGTATTGATCAGGCTGATGTCGTCGTCGGCATCGGGCCCGGCTTCACCGCAGGGGTAGATGCGCACGCCGTCATCGAGACAGCCCGTGGCCATGACATTGGCCGAGTTATCACCGATGGCGGGGCCGAGCCCAACACGGGGGTTCCCGGCCCGATAGGGGGCTACACAACCGAACGCTTGCTGCGCTCGCCCACACAAGGGGTTTTCGAGCCTCGCTCGGTCATCGGTGATATCGTGAAGGCTGGCGACACCGTGGCCATCGTCAATGGTCAGGCAGTGACCGCCCAGATCGATGGTGTGCTCCGGGGGCTTCTCCGCGATGGAATAGAGGTTCCCGAAGGCTTCAAGGTAGGCGACGTTGACCCGCGAGCAAAGCCTGAGCACTGCAACACGATTTCTGATAAATCTCGCGCCATCGGGGGCGGTGTCCTCGAGGCAATCATGATGTTTCTTTATGGTGTGGAAACCGCCGCGGAGCTTACGAATTGAGTACTGAAACCATAAGCGAAGTAGTTGAAAACGGAACCTACCGGATCGGGCGCAGCGCCATTCCCGTCAATCAGGAAAATGACGACAATCCCTTCGTTCCGGGCCCACAGTTTTATCTGCCCGCCGGAAACACTCTTGAACGAATCACCTGGTCAATCAGCGAGAACCTGCCCGTACTCCTGGTCGGCGAAACCGGGGTGGGCAAAACGCTCTCCATCCGCCATCTCGCCCACATAACGAAAAATGGGTTTCGCCGGGTGAACTTGAACGGCATGACCACGGTGGATGAGTTTGTCGGCAAACTCATGATCAATGAAAAGGGTACCTATTGGGTGAACGGCATTCTCATTGAAGCGATGGAGGCGGGTGACTGGCTCCTCATCGATGAGATCAACGCCTGCCTTCCTGAAATTGCATTCTGCCTCCACAGTCTGCTCGACGACGACAGGATGATCGTGCTCTCGGAGTACGATGGCCGGATTGTGCGACCACACCCCGATTTTCGAGTGTTCGCCAGTATGAACCCGCACGAGAATCGTCGGTACGGCGGAACAAAACCACTCAACGAGGCGCTACTTGACCGCTTCCCTGTCACAATCCAGATGGACTACCTCCCCTTTGACGTTGAAGTCGAAGTGACGATACAGCAAAGCGGCAACAGCGATAAAGCGCTGGTCGAGCGAATGGTTCGTGTGGCGAACGATGTACGCGAGGCCATGAGGAATGAAAAAATATTCTCCAGCTTCAGCACCCGGCGACTCATCGACTGGGCGCGAATGGCAGCGCATTTTGACCCGATGGAAGCCGCTGCCTCGACCATATTCAGCAAGGTTAATCCGTTCGATGCCAAGGTGATCGAGGACATCCTCGACAACCATTTTTAGATCGGCATCCAAATGGAGCCCCGCAGAAACCGACTCGAAATCCTGGCCCAAGTTGCCACGCACGACTACGATATCGACCTGAGATACGGCAACCTCGCCCAACAGGAAACAAAGACAATCCATGTTGAGGACCCCGAGCGCACCCTGGAGCGTCTCGGGGGGGATCTCGACGATGAGCACGTTGTCCGCTACCAGAAGGGAATGACCCTCATCGAGGTGGCTCATCGCCGGGAGGATTCGCTCCGCTGGGCTGCTCGGGCCGCCCGGGCCAGCCGCGATCGCCCGGGCCTTTTTCAGATTTGGCATGTCCTTGAGGACGCCCGCTGCGAGAGGCGGCTGACCGAGGATCTGCCCGGCACACAGAAAAACTTCACCGAGTTCATACGACCGGCTTTGCGAGAGGCGGAGATGCTCCATGCACGAGGGGAGCTCACTCCCTTTTTTCAGGTTCAGTGGGGGCTCTATCTCATTGGCTTAGGTATCGAGCCCGGAACACGCTCGGGCGCTCCTCGAAACTTCAACACGACCTGGATAGATCCGCCAATCCTAAACTTCCTCGACGAGATGCGGCAGGCGGCGGTTAAGGCTAGTGCCTCTGATGATCCTGCCGTCGCCTTCGAGTGCGCGGGAGAGCTTTACAAAGCGATCAAGGAGCGCTTGCCCGAGGAATTACTTACCGAGGCGCTTCAGAATATGCCCTCGCCTGATGTGCCCGAGGACGCGCTCCAGGAGTCGGAGAATCCCGAGAGCGAGGACGCGGGCGAGGATGCAGAGGAGAGTTTTTTATCCGACCCACAGGATGATGAGAGTGAGCTCGATGAGGAGACGCTGGAGTTAAGCGAGGAGGAGTTGTCATCCCTCGGCCATTGGGCCAGCCCGTGGTTCGAACTCAAGGGAAACCAAAAGGACGTACATCCCTCGGCGATTAGGCCGGATGAGGCGACGATCATAATCCCGCCGGAGGGCAAATCAGAGGAATATCAAGCAATCGTTGATAATGCGAGCAGCCAGATAAAGGTGCTCGCCATGAAGCTGATGCAAATTATCCAGGAGAGGCAATACATTCGCTACAACGGCGCATTCCGATCGGGCAAGCTCAATACCCCTAAACTTTGGAAACAGCGCCTGGGCAAGTATCAACTTTTCCATCGGCGCGAGGAACCAGAGCGGCTAGACATTTGTTTCACCTTGCTTGTCGATGAAAGCGGGAGCATGAACCGGGAGTCGAAATATTTGGCCGCCCGAGAGGCAACGGTGTTCTTCGCCGAGGTGCTTGACCGGGTGGAGGTGCCTTTTGAGGTTATCGGCTATTCGACCGAGAGCTCGGAGGCGGCGATGGCGGCATCCTTGGGCCATGTGCCGGCCTTCAAGTATCGCCACATTCGCCATGCCCCGCTCCAACACAGGCTCTACAAGAGCTTCGATGAGCCGTTTCAGCGGAACAAAAATCGCCTCGTGAACATTTATCCACGGTTTAACAATTGGGATGAAGAGCATCTTCAATTCGCCTACCGGCGCCTCATCGCCCGCGATGAGAGCGAGAAGGTCATCATCATTACCTCAGACGGCCAGCCAAACGGGGATGCAAGCCACCTGGTTGAGACGGTGCGCCGCTTTGAAAAACTCGGCGTGCGCGTCATCGGGGTTGGCGTGGTCGATCCGTTTGTCGAGCAAATTTATCCCAAGTTCATCGTGGTCGAGCATTTGGACCAACTCACCGAGGAGTTGGTTGATATACTTCGCCGCGAGCTCTTGAGGAGCGGCGAGGAAGTCCGGACAAGGTGAACAAAGAGAGGCTCCCGAACCGGGCGCTCCCGAGCGGGGCGCTCCCGAGCACTACACTTTCCGAGGCCATCGGCCTTAAGGCCGGAATGATGGCGGCGGCCGTAGGCGGTGGCGGCAAGACAAGCATTCTCAATGCCTTAGGAGATGAATGCTGCGCCGCGGGCATCCACCCGGTTATCCACACGACGACAACCCACTTCTTTGCCCCCGAGGAGGAGGCCACCACCCTTCTCGGCTCAAGTGAGCGCCTTGTTGCACTCATAGCAGAGCGCGTGGGTGCTTGGCCCCATCACTTGGCCCTTGCCCGAAAACGGGCGAGCAGGCTCTCCTCCAAGCGCTTTCCGGGCCGCGACAGAATGAAGCTCAAGGGCTTTGAGGCCAATGAAATAGCGCCTTTTAGAGATAAATCAGGGGTCGTCCTCATCGAGGCGGATGGCTCGCGCGGATTACCTATCAAGGCACCGGGGCCGCACGAGCCAGTGCTGCCGCCTGGAGTAGATATCGTTCTCGGCATCGTCGGACTCGACGCGCTGGGAAGCCCCATCGACGAGGAACATGTTTTCCGCCCCGAGCGGTTGTCCGCTCTTTGCGACCTCCCAATAGGCGCCCATGTTGACGCCACAGCCATCGCTCGACTCGCCGCCCACACCGAGGGGCTATTCAAAAACGCCCCCTCTGGCGCCTGGAAATATTTAATTTTGAACAAATCCGACTTAATTGAGCCAATGGAAAAATTAGAGCAAATCGGTTATATTATTTGCAATGGGGTTTGCCCCCCGAGCAGCCAGGTGGAAGCTGTATTATTCACGGCTTGTAATGAGACGGGGGCTCGGATACTAGTCAAGACCCCTTAACCTACAATTTTAACACTTCCATTGGTCTTTAAATAAGGATTAATGGAAGAAAGCTGAAGGGATCCGATGAGTAAAGACGTATACAAGGAAATCGCCGAGAGAAAGGGAAATGGAGAGCGGGGTGCCCTCGCCACAGTCGTCTCGCGGAAAGGTTCCGCCCCCATGAGCGGAGACGCAAAGATGCTCGTCCGCGAGGACGGAAGCACTATGGGCACTGTAGGCGGTGGTTGCCTTGAGGCCGAGGTGTGGCAATCGGCCATGAACATCATTGAAGGTGGCTCACCAGAGAAAATCGCATTTGATTTGACTGCTGACGAGGCTGGAGACAGTGGCCATATATGTGGCGGGACCGTCGAGATATTAATTGAGCCCTTTGATGCCTACAATCCAGAACTTCTGGCCGAAATTATCGACACAAGGAACCGTGGGCAAAGTGCGGTTCTGGCCACAATTGTTCAAACTGGCGGCGATCAAACATTGTCATCCAATGATAGAAAAATGCTTGTGAATCGAAACGGCGACACGGTCGGAGATATTCCGAAATATGCAGCAGAGATATGGAGAGAGAGCGGCCAGATAATGCGGCAGGGCCAGCCCTCGTTAATGCAATTCAAGAGCGATGAGCCACCATCAGAGAAAACGCGCCCAACCGACAGTGATTCGACTGAAATATTTGTCGAGCCGATTACGGCCCAACCTCTTGTCTATATCTTTGGAGGCGGCCATGTCTCCTTTTGTGTGGCACAAGCCGCACATATGTCGGGCTTTCGTACCTCTATAATCGAGGACCGCCCAAGCTTCGCCAACAAAGAACGATTCCCGATGGCCGAGTCTTTCTTCGTTGGAGAGCACCCCGCTATTTTCGACGAAATTCCAGTTGATGAGTCAAATTACATCACCATTATCACCCGTGGGCATGCTAACGATGAGACCGTTCTCGAGTGGGCGCTAAAGACTCCAGCTCGCTACATTGGAATGATCGGTTCAAAAAGCAAGGTCTTGCTTACCTATCGACATCTCCGAGACAAGGGCTTCGATATGGATGAGATCATTGGACGTGTTCACGCACCCATTGGTCTCGACATTGGCGCTGATTCACCCGGCGAGATTGGAATTGCAATCGTTTCCGAATTCATACGATTTCGCCGCCAAGGAGAAAAATCGGCTCAAGAAGGGCTTGCAAGTAAAAGGCTCAACCTCCGCAGGAAATCCTGAGTC
The DNA here is from genome assembly GCA_018669005.1 of Nitrospinaceae bacterium. NCBI lineage: Bacteria > Pseudomonadati > Nitrospinota > Nitrospinia > Nitrospinales > Nitrospinaceae > Nitrospinaceae bacterium. The sequence goes on along the minus strand of JABJAL010000063.1, from coordinate 4,603 downwards.
AAACAAGCTCCTCTCTCACCCAGTCTAATCCAGATTCCGTCATGCAAACTTTTTTGAAATTTTTATCGTACATCCCAGATTTAATCCTCCCCCGATCTTGCCCGATATGCGGGGCCTCGCGCCCACTGGGTACTACAGATGCGGTATGCGGCCTCTGCATTCAATCTCTAGAGCGTACGCCTTCCCCTAAATGCCCGACTTGCGGGAAACCATTTCACTCGAAAACTACTCTGCTGTACTCTCCAAAGCATATATGTGCAGAGTGCCAGGAACACCCGCCAGCCTATGACTCTGCTCGAGCCATAGGTCCTTACGATGGTTCTCTACGTGAATTGATACACCTATTTAAATTTCATGGACGCCCCACTATCGCCGCTGAGCTCGGCAAAGAACTCGCCCTGCTTGCAAGTCAAGAATATGATAATTTCATCCACGAAGAGTATCCACTCGTCACATTTGTCCCCATAGATCAAAAAAGATGGCGAGAACGCGGATACGACCAAGCTTTGATTCTCGCTCAAAGCACAGCCACGCACTTGAAATTAAACTTCACTCCAACTATTGAGCGTAAGAAATCGACATCCCCCCAAACACGTCTATCTGCATCGCAACGACGAGGAAATTTGAGAGGTGTGTTTTTTATACCGAATCCCAAATCTGTATCGGGAAAAAATGTACTACTAGTTGACGATGTGCTGACTACAGGCTCTACGGTTTCAGCCTGCTCGAGGGTGTTAAAAAAAGCTGGAGTAAAATCAGTTTATGTCTTGACGATTTGTCATACTGTGGTACAAATATTGAATCTTATAGAACCTGATTAGTAGCACCATAATTTCTATATCCAATTGTTTTCAAACAAGACACAAAATAAGTACAATTAAATAAATAATGACAATACGGCAAATAAAAAAATTTATGGCTGAAAATCACTGAGTAATGTACATTGATTTATATGTGGAATACAGAGTTTATAAATATTTTGAATTTTTCGTCACAAAAAATTAAAGCTCTTTACCTATAATCAGATAAATGGTTGACCAATTTCACTCAATCGTTCAACAGAACAAATGGAAGTGGGGAAAATGAAATTAAGACTAGAAAAATCAGGCAGGCAAGCAATCGGAGCACGCCTAAGAGAAATTCGTCTTTTCAACAAACTAGAACAAACAGAGCTCGCAAATCGTGCTGGTCTTTCTCAGGCGATAATCAGCCAGTACGAAAAAGGGCTCACCGAAGTTAGCCTTTCTTTCATTAAATTTCTCGCCGATAACTTCAGCGTTTCAGGAGACTGGCTTATTTTTGGCACTGGGCAATCTCCCCACGAAAACTCGCAAAAAGAAATCGATGTACGACTCCCCAAAAGTCTCGGAGTCACATCGCCAAAAGGAAAGGGCAAATCAGGGTTCTTTGGAATTCCAATTGTAGACTCGAAGTCGGCTGCGAGACCCGGCAAGGTGCAAACTGATCGAATCAACGACTGGGAAATTGTCCATCTTCAAGAAGCCACCGGCAGAAACAACCTTGTGGCCCTTGAGATCAAAGCTGATTGGGTGAAAAACATGTCATCGCCATTCCAGGCGGGCGGTCGAATTGTGATAGATCGGGACGACAAAGAAATTCGCCCAAACGCCTACTACGCTCTCAATACAGTACTAAAGAAAAAATCACCCAGCGAGGCAAGCGTTAATGCCATCCGGCGCCTCAACATGAACAGTTCACGGCTTTGGCTGCTTGAAGATAAATCAGACGGTGATTTCGATTACATGGACTTAAAAGCAAGTGACCGAATTGAAAATATTATCATTGGAAGGATTATTTGGGTCTGGCAAAAATTACCTTAGACACCTAACACCTAAATTGCAACATTCTTCGAGAAAAACAACCGGTCTTTCTATTGGAAGACCGGTTATTTTTTAACCTCGCTGTAATGGCATCCGCCCTACCCTGCCCCGAACCATTCGAGCTGCCAGAACCAAAGCATCCACCATGCTCGCAGAGTCAGCCAAACCTTTCCCCGCAATTTCGAATCCCGTTCCATGCTCTACAGAGGTGCGAACTAAAGGCAATCCCAAAGTTACGTTCACCCCACGCACCGAACCGTGACCATCGCGGCTAAAGCGAAAAGCTGCCATTTTCCCTGCAATATGTCCCTGATCATGATACATAGCCACGACGCCGCTAAACAGTCCTCCTCGAAGTTTGGCAAAAACCGTATCAGGCGGCTCGGGACCCACGACATCAATACCTTCGGCACGAAGCTCCGTGACAGCTGGTATTATCTCCCTACTCTCCTCGACACCAAACATGCCGCCTTCACCCGCATGCGGATTCAGCCCGGCAATAGCAATTTTAGGGGGACAGCCATCGAGTACACCGAGCGTTTCAGCCAGTAAGCGGCCAACGTAAATGATACGCTTGCGTTTCACCATTCGGATAGCCTCTTTAAGCGGACAATGAGTCGAGAGATGCGCTATTCGAATTTTGCCATGAGCGAGCATCATCACTGGACGCCCCCTTCCTACCAAACTGGCTAGCAGCTCAGTATGCCCCGGAAAAGGACAGCCGCCCGCTCGAAGAGCTTCCTTTTGTATCGGCCCTGTCGCCACCGCATCGACCAAGCCTTCTTGGGTCAGACGAACAGCCCTTCCTATATAGCCAACAGCTGCCCTGCCGAGACCCGCGCGAATCTTGCCGAACACTCGATCACGCGCCAAAACATTAGCCAGATCAAGCACCGGTATTGCCTTCCCACTCATTTCTGCCAACTCCTCGAATTCACCCTCCTTAATGGAAATCATCCGTCCGGGAATTCGCATCTTCCTTGCGTGCTGTCTTAAAACTTTCAAATCACCAACGATGAGTGGTACACAAACCCTTAAAACACGATCCGTTAGCACCGCCTTGAGGCACACTTCGGGTCCTACTCCAGCAGGGTCCCCCATCGTAATAGCCACCACAGGTTTCTTTTTCAATTTCTTTCCTTTTTAAAAATATTTCTGTATCCAAAGCAATAAAAATAGGAGTCATGAATCTTTCTCGACATTGACATTGTTATACCCCAGGCGGCAGGATAGGTGGACCATCATGACTACATTTAGGAGGTTGCATTGTCTGAACAAAAAGGTGCCAACACCTCAAAAACGTTGGATGCTATTAAAACCCTTGGCTTCACACACGTTCTGGCAGTCCCTGACTCGGAAAGTGCCCGGCTCTTTGAAGCAGTCGGCGAAGACCCCGATATAGAGTTGATTCTACCCACCCGAGAGGGAGAATCGATCGCCATAGCAGCGGGTCTTTGGACCGGAGGACTAAAACCTCTCGTCATGATTCAGAACACCGGGTTCATGGAGGCAGGCGACGCGCTCCGGGGCTGCGGCCTCGGGCCCAAGATTCCTCTCCGCCTCATGGTCGGCTGGCGCGGATACGGGGGTGCCATGGCGGGGAAAAAACCAATCGATTCAGCCTACACCTACACCGAGCCGCTTTTGAACGCATGGGGAATCCCCTTCTGGCACCTCATGAACGACGACGATCTGCCTGCACTCGAGCAGATGGACAGGACAGCCGAGGAGACTTCGATGCCTGCCGCCGTCCTCACTGGCTATGCCTTCACCTAGTAAGGAATCCCACATGATTGAGAGAATGGACCTTTTCCGGGCCGTCCACGACCGACGCACAAACGAAATCGCTGTCCTTACCATGTCGGCCACCACGCAATTTCCCGTCGTCTCAGATCACGAACTCAATTTCGACTTTCTCGCCTTCGGTATGGGGCACGCCGGGGATTACGCGATGGGCCTTGCTCTCGCTAGGCCGGAAAGAAAAGTTATCGTTTTTAAGGGGGACGGCGGCCAGTTGATGAGTCTGGGCTCGCTCGTAACGCTTGGACGGTATGCGCCCAACAACTTGCTAGTGATCATGCTCGAAAACGGTGTCTACGACCAGACGGGAGGACAACCTTTCTCGGAACGCGTAGATTTCGACACCCTCACTCGTGGAGCGGGTATCGAGGGTGGAGGCGCCAGCGGCAAGGGTAAGATCGAGCGCATCGAAACCATTGAATCCCTTGAGGAAGCCCTTCCCCGACTTCTCTCTGAGGAGGGTCCTCACTTTGTCATTTGCCCGGTTGAGAACCACGAGCACGTGCCGCCGGTCAGCCACACCGACCACGCCGGAAGGATTCAAAATCTAAGAAAGGGATTAGGGATCGCAAACTGAATCCCTGAAAATACTTCCCTAAACAAAACGCCTTCTGAATAATCAGAAGGCGTTTTGTTTTCTCATATTAATTTTACTGCGAGCTATAGGCTTTACGCCATTAACACCACCTTACCTAGAAATTTACCGCTCAGAACGAGGCGGTGCGCCTCGTCAGCTTGAGCGAAAGTAAACTCTTTGCCCACATGGGGTTTGATATCACCCCGTGCGAGAATGGGCCCAAGTCGCCGGAGTATGGTGGGTACCTGTGGGGCGAGATTCCCCGAAGACAATCCCATGATATGCCCGTCGGCCCCCATGATGGGCCGGACCGAAATCGTCACGTCACCTTCCTTTCCCGTACCTGGGCCAACGATAACGATGCGACCGTTCAAGGCAATCAGTC
>JABJAL010000062.1 GCA_018669005.1 Nitrospinaceae bacterium | reverse complement strand
CCGCCTCTACCATTCCTCACAAAGAAGAACCGGCGGCATTCGTCTGCAAGTTAAACTCATTGCCTCATTTGTCGGCTTCACACTTGTTCCATCTGTCGCCTTGTTTGTTATTGCTAGCGGCTTGATCAATCAAAGCTTCAACACGTTATTCAACATGAAAGTTGAAGGGGCGCTAAAGGGCTCCTTGCAGGTTGCGCAGACCTATTACAGCGAATCGGAGCGCGCCGCCCTATCGAGCGCAAAAATCCTCTCCAAGGGAATAGAGTCCAACAGCTGGGGAGATCTAAAAAAGATCGATATTTTGAGCGCCTACATCAAAAGCATTCGAAATAATCTTCGAGTGGATGCCATTCAGATTTTCGATTCCAAGCGAAAAAGCCTAGCCTATGTCGTAAGGGATAAATTACCTGCGGCTACAACTTTTTCTCCTGCTCAAGATTTCTTTGCAAAGGTGCTTCAAGGAGAGTCCCGCTCAAGTGTTGAGAGTTGGGGGGAAGGTGATGCCATCCATGGAATCTACCCAATCAGATCCGGCGGAAAGATTACGGGCTTCGTCGTGGTTTCGAGGTACATCCCGGAGCGCCTTGCTGCGAAAGTGGCAGGCATCATCAATGCCTATGAGGACTACAAAGAAATTGAGCTTTCTAAAAATCCGATAAAAGCCAGCTACATAATAACGTTTTTTCTCATTACGCTTTTAATTTTGTTTGCTGCCATATGGTTTGGATTTTATCTCGCCCGTGGAATTACCGTGCCTATTGAAGAGTTGGCCGAGGGTACACGGGCTGTTTCAGAAGGAGATTTGGACTACCGGGTTGATGCCGAGGCAGATGGCGAGGTTGGAATACTTGTGGATGCTTTTAACAACATGACCCAAGAGCTCAAAACCAACAAGCAGAAAATTGAAGAAGCCACCATGGATTTGCAACGCTCAAGCTCAGAAATTGACCGCAGACGCCGGTACATGGAGGCCATGCTCGAAAATATTGGCGCTGGGGTTGTGTCCATCAACCGAAAGGGAAGGGTTACGATCCTGAATAAAGCGGCAGGTGAGTTGCTTCGTATTCAGCCCGAAACAGCCTTTGGACTTCCTTTCCCCCGGGTGTTTAAGGCCCAGCACCTAGATCCTTTTCGGCGTCTCATGCGGATGTTGGGAACAAAAAATCGCAAAAGTATTTCAGAGCAAGTAGACGTTTTGATTGACGGCCAATTAATAACCCTACGTGCAAGTCTCACCTTGCTCGAGGGAGCTGATGGCAATCACTTGGGAGCCGTTGTGGTTTTCGACAATCTCTCCACCCTCATTCGAGCGCAGAAAGTTGCCGCTTGGCGAGAGGTGGCCCAAGGAATTGCTCACGAGATAAAAAATCCTCTAACGCCGATTCAATTATCCACAGAGCGCATGCGCCGGAAATTCGACCAAAATGCAGTCGATTTCCCCGAGGTGTTCGAAATAGCGACAGATACGATTATTTCGCAAGTTCAAGGCCTGATGGAACTTGTGAACGAATTTAGTCGTTTCGCCCGTTTGCCTGAACCTCGTCTGCGCCCCTGCGAAATGGGCCCCTTGATCGAGCAGGCAGCTAATCTATACAGAGGAAGACAAAGCGACATTCCGCTTCAGAAAGATATCAAGGGAGAGTTGCCATCCATCATGGCGGATCCGGATCAAATTCAACGCGTTTTAATCAATTTACTCGAAAACGCTTTCGATTCGATTGAAGCTGGTGGTACGGTGAAACTCCGCGCGCAAACCGATGTTGAACGCAGCCAACTCGTTATTGAAATTTGCGATGAAGGCAAGGGGATACCACAAGAAAACAAGGAACACATTTTTTCGCCTTATTTCTCTACAAAATATAACGGCTCCGGCCTTGGACTCGCCATATGCCACAGAATTATCGACGACCACAACGGTGAAATTACTGTCCGGGACAACCATCCCCAAGGCTCTATCTTTCGAGTCAGTTTGCCGCTAATCTCCTCATCGCCCACTCTAGAGCTTCTTGAAAGGACGGTCGCGATTGGATAAAGGACAAGTCCTGATTGTTGACGATGAAGAGAGCATTCTCTCTAGTCTTGAGGGAATTCTAGAGGACGAGGGCTACGCCACCCTCAAGGCCATTTCCGGGGAGATTGCCCTTGATTTGGCGCGCGCTGAAATGCCTGACGTCGTTCTTGTTGATGTATGGATGCCAGGTATCGACGGAATCAAAACGCTGCAGGCAGTCAAAGAAATGCTTCCTGAAACAGAGGTGGTGGTCATGTCGGGCCACGGCACTATTGAAACAGCAGTTGCCGCCACGAAAATGGGTGCGTTCGATTTCATTGAAAAGCCACTTTCGATTGAGTCCGTCCTCAGAGTTGTAGGCTCGGCTTTGCAAAACAGGCGCAAGAATAACCCTGACAGCAAAACACTCAAAAACAAGAAATTAGCAAAGAAGAACCACAAGAACTACGCCCCCGTAAAAGGCACCGAAACCGACTCCAAGGACACTGTATTTTCCTTGGCCGCACCAGATGAAACACTTAAGAACAATCAACGAACAATCAACACCAGCGTTGTGCTGTATGGCCGAGGACTTCATACGGGCCTAAAGACAGGGTTGATACTCGAGCCGCTTCCTCCCGACAGCGGCATCAGGTTTGGCTCTCTGGCGACACAAGATATCGTCGCCGCGCGGGCAGAATTTGTGGACAACACAAATCATGCGACAAACCTTCGCAATGGGGAGGTTGTAGCGAGGACGATAGAGCATCTTATGAGCGCGCTCCATGCTTACGGCATATCGAATCTTATGATTAAGCTGAGCGAGGAGGTTCCCGTAATGGATGGCTCGTCAATCGAGCTTTGCCGATTGATCGAGGATGCAGGAATAAAGGAGCAGCCTGACGAATTGTTGCCAGTCGTAATTGATCGGGTACTTGAGGTTGGGGAGCCGGATTCTCCTGAGGGATATATCCGAATCGAACCCCGCAAAGGATTTTCCGTATCGTATGACTTAGATCTTCCAGCTCCCGTGGGAAAACAAAAATTTACATATAAGCACAAAGGCGTGAAAAACTACTTAAAAGAAATTGCGCCGGCGCGAACATTTAGCTTCATATGGGAGCTTGAGGCGCTTGAGGAGATGGGTCTTGGGGAAGGTGGCCGTTGGGGCAATGTCATCTTGATCGACAATGAACGTGTAGTGAACACCGAACTTCGATTCCCAGACGAATTTGTCCGCCATAAAATTCTCGACATTATTGGAGACCTTTATTTGCTCGGTCGCCCCATCGAGGGAAAAGTAACCGCAGCAAGAACAGGACACAGGCACAATGTCGCCTTGGTTCGTCTTGTTGCAAAAATGCTTCTCTAGCCAGGGCGAAATATTCTAAGACGGGTATCCCACAAAGGATTTTCTTTTGAACGAGCAATCAAGCCTGACTTATCGCTCAGCGGGTGTGGATGTTTCTGCTGGCGAGAGTTTTGTTGAAAAAATCGTTAGCGCGGTAAACGCCACGCATGGTGCGCACCCGAACCGAATTCTTAGCGGCGGAAGCGATTTTGCCGGTCTTTTCCATCTTGGAGATTCTTTCGAGGATCCGGTTCTTGTTTCCGGTGCCGATGGCGTCGGCACAAAACTTAAAATTGCCCAACAACTAGGCCGCCACAAGACAATCGGGATTGATCTCGTGGCAATGTGCGTCAACGATATTCTTACTTCAGGAGCCAAGCCGCTTTTTTTTCTAGACTATATCGCCTCGGGAAAACTTGAGGGAGAGGTTTTGGTCGATGTGGTGGCGGGCGTGGCAGAGGGCTGCAAAATGGCCGGATGCACACTACTTGGCGGCGAAACGGCGGAGATGCCAGATTTTTATGAAACGGGTGTTTACGACCTCGCCGGTTTTGCTGTTGGCGCCGTTGAGAGAAAAGGCATGCTTGGAAAGTCATTGGTAAAGATTAGTGATTCACTCATCGGGCTACCCTCGACCGGAATCCATAGCAATGGATATTCGCTGGTTCGGCGTGTCTTCAATGACCCAAGCCAATGGACTGGAAATAATGTTTTCCCCGGATTGGACACCAGCCTCAAAGATGCACTCCTTGAGCCGACGCTCATATACGCAGATGCTGTCCGAGCCATAGCTGGACATTCCGGCGTTCATGCCATTGCGCATATTACGGGCGGCGGCCTTCCTGGAAACGTGAACCGAATTTTACCCGAAGGCCATCAGGCGGTTTTTCATCCCGAAAGCTGGCCGGAGCCTAAAATATTTAGTTTGCTCTCCAGAAGTGGACCGGTGGAGCGCTCCGAGATGTTCAGAACGTTCAACATGGGACTTGGACTGGTTATCGCCGTGGACCCGAGTGCGTCTAAGGAATTGATGGAGGTTTTGAAAAAGGCAGGCCATTCGTCCCTCCTGGTTGGCGAGGTCTGCCCCAAGGTTGAGGGGGGCGAGGTGATAATCGATGGCGTAGCGCTATGAGCGGGGAAAACAATTTGCGTGTAGCCGTTTTGGCGTCGGGGCGCGGCTCAAACCTACAGGCCCTTCTCGATGCAGCCCAGGATGAGGCTTTTCCGGCTAAAATCATTGGGGTGCTGAGCGATAAGTCTAACGCCCAGGCGCTCGAGAGAGCGAAAAAGGCAGGAATAAAATCGCTTTGGGTCGATCCTTCCAAGGACAGCTATGAAGAGAGGCTGGGAGATGAGATCGAGACCTTGGGGTGTGGGCTGATTTGTTGTGCTGGATATATGAAAATACTGACGCCCAAGTTTGTAGGTCGATTTTCAGGGAAAATCATCAATATTCATCCCTCTCTTTTGCCTAGTTTCCCTGGATTGCACAGCCAGAGAAAAGCCTTGCGAGCAGGCGTTCAAATTGCTGGATGCACAGTCCATTTTATCGACGAGGGGGTGGACACGGGCCCGGTCATTCTCCAGGCGGCCGTTCCTGTCATGCCCGGAGACGACGAAGACTCGCTTTCGGCAAGAATACTTGGTTTTGAGCACAGGATTTATCCCATGGCCGTCCGCCTCATTGCCGAGGGGAAAATTCGCCTTGATGGAAGGCGTGTCCATGTGGAGGGTTTGGAAATGAGTGCTGGCGGGGGGTTTTTCTCTCCACCAGTGACATTTACGTAGCAGCGGGGCATTATGAGGCGAACATACGGAATTGCTTGAGTTACACTTTCATGAAATTTTCAACTAATTGTTTTCATCTCACATATAATTGAAAGATGCGAAATATTGAAGCGATTCACTCTCTTTTCTAAACTCCCATGCTCTCTAAGCTTTCTTCGGCTTGCAGGTCTTATCTGCTTGCTGCTGGCCTTTGCCAGCATGGTGGATGCTGCCGAGGAAGGCGGGAAATCTGAGGCTATTAAGAGCCGCACTGATATAATCGTTTCCAAGTTACAGAGGAAATATGAGTCGACCAAAACAATTGTAACAAAATTCCAGCAGGAGAATCATCTGCGCTCCCTGGGCCGAACGACCCGCTCAACTGGGCGCCTGAGCCTTAGGAAACCAGGACAAATCCGAGCCGAGTACACCACGCCCGAGACGCAACTAGTTGTCTCGAACGGTGAGAGTCTCTGGATCTATACGCCCCGCCTAAAGCAGGTTATTGTTAGCCAGCTTAAAGGCTCAGGGGCGACCTCGCTTCCCCTTTTGTTTTTAGCCGGAAAAGGGAATCTAAGGCGAGAGTTTAGCGTTACCCTAGAGGACGAGGGGATTGTCCCTAGGAATAGTGGGGTATGGAAAGCAGGGCAGCCCCACCGCCTTTCGTTTAAGCCTTTAAAAGCGTCTCCTGCTTTTCGTGCAATGTGGGTTGAGGCCGATCCAGTGAATTTCCAGATTACTGGCATCGAATATATCGATTCTTTAGGAAACAAAACGAAGATTCGCTTTACGGATATGAACGAAAATGCCGCTGTTGATTCAAATCTTTTCGAATTTAAAATGCCTCCAGGCGTTGATGTGTTAAAAGCGCCTGGCGGCGGTCGCTAATTTTTAGAGGAACTTATGAACCCAGTACAAATTTTCGAATGGATTAACAGTTTCGGCTACGCCATTTTTGGTACCGTCGTAATCCTCGGCATGCTCATTTTCATACACGAAATGGGCCACTTTCTTGTGGCGAAAAAGCTGGGCATCGGCGTCAACACCTTTTCGTTGGGGTTTGGACCAAGGGTATGGGGATTCAAGCGAGGCGAGACGGAATATCAACTCTCGCTTTTGCCTCTGGGTGGATTTGTTAGCCTTCAGGGAGAAGATCCTGAGGCGAGTGAGGAAGACCCCGACGTGCCAGCCGAGCCCGAGGATCCGGAAAAATCATTTTACCTCCGTCCTGTTTCACACCGGGCGGCGGTTATATTTGCAGGCCCGCTTTTCAATTTGCTGTTTGCACTCATTTTGAGTTGGGGTCTTCACATGACCGGCTTGCCGGTCCCGGGCACCTGGGTTGGTAAGGTGCTTCCGAATACGCCGGCTCAGACTGCAGGTCTCCAAGCAGACGACCATATTGTTGCGATTCAAGGAAAAAGCGTCCGCAAGTGGATCGAACTGGTGAGTGTCATTCAGGTCAGCGCCGGAAAACAACTCATGCTTCAGGTGGAGCGCAAGGGGCGCAGCCTTGAGTTGCCGATAACCCCCACATCAAAGACACCAGACGGCAAGGAGATAGGGCACGGTCGCATCGGCATACAGATGTCACCGAAAGAGTACATGGAGCGCTATGGCCCAATCGACAGCGCTTGGCAGAGCCTTCGACGCAACTACAACATTGTTAAGCTGACGGTTGGTGCAGTATACGGAATGTTGGCCCAGACAGTTCCTGCCGACATCGGTGGCCCGATTCGGATTGCAAAGCTGGCCGGCGATCAGGCAAAGCGTGGCTTAAGTTTCGTCATAGGATTTTCGATTCTTCTGAGCATTAACCTTGCCATTTTGAATCTGTTTCCGATTCCGATTCTCGATGGTGGGCATCTGTTATTCCTGGCCATCGAGGCTTTAAGAGGCAAACCCGTAAGCCTGCGCTTTCGCGAAATGTCGACGCAGGTGGGAATGGTGATGATCATCGGCTTGATGTTGTTTGCCACCTATAACGACACTCTTTATTTTTTCAACAAGTGGACGCAATAGGCGCGAGGCGGTTCAGGAATGAACGAGGATTTTTCAAACTTCAAAGATAGTATTTTTTGGGAAAAGCCTGCTCCCATTGCCTCTGGCGCCACGGATGCATCGCCCGACAGCGCGGGGTTGCCCATTTGGAATGCTCCTTCGCCGGGAGGAGAGGACCTTCCTTGCGGCGACCCGTCTCAATTTCCTCTTGCTCGGCGCAATAGCAGGCAAATAACAGTTAGAGACGTTAAAGTGGGTGGCGGCGCTCCAATTGTCGTCCAGTCGATGTGCAACACGCTCACCCACGACATCGAGGCCACAGTCGCCCAAATAGGTCGTCTCGAAGAGGCTGGGTGTGAAATCGTTCGCGTGGCGGTGCCCGATGAGCGGGCAGCCAAGGCCCTCCCAGAAATAAAGCGCCGCACAAATCTTCCCCTTGTCGCTGACATTCATTTCGACTACCGGCTGGCGCTCTTGGCGGCTGACGCTGGAGTGCACTGCCTTAGAATCAACCCCGGCAACATCAACGGCGAGGATCGCGTGAACGAGGTGGTTGCCTCGGCAAGGGACCACGGGATTCCGATCCGTATTGGAGTTAATGCGGGCTCACTTGAGAAACACCTTCTTGACCAATATGGTGGCGCCACACCAGAGGCCATCGTTGAGAGCGGCCTTCGCCACATCGCTATGCTGGAAAAATGTGGTTTCTACGACACAAAGATATCTCTTAAAGCCTCGGATGTTTCCCGAACCGTCATGGCTTATCGGATCATGGCCAAGAAGGTGGACTATCCTTTGCACCTGGGCATCACCGAGAGCGGGAGTCTTCGCTCGGGTAGCGTCAAATCGGCTGTCGGACTCGGCATTCTTCTCTCCGAGGGAATCGGCGATACGTTGCGCGTTTCGCTGGCCTCTGACCCCGTAGATGAAGTGAAAGTCGGCTATGAAATCCTCAAAAGTCTTCGCCTGCGTCAAAAGGGCGTTAACGTGGTGGCATGTCCTTCATGCGGTCGGGTTCAGATTGATGTGGATAAATTGACACTCGACATCGAAAAAGAGCTTGCCCACATTGATGCACCCATAACGGTGGCCGTCATGGGCTGCGAGGTGAATGGCCCCGGCGAGGCAAGGGAGGCCGACATTGGTGTTGCTGGCGGCCATAAGCAGGCATTGATTTTTATGAAAGGCGAAAAAAAAGGCCTTATCGACTACAACCAGATCAAAACGAATCTGGTCCGCGAAGTAGAGGAGTTAGCTGCCAAAATGGCGGCTAGCAACCCAGCCAAAAACATCTCCGGAAGCGGGGACGTTTAATGCGGTTCAGTAAGGCATTTTTTCCCACCCTCAAAGAAGCGCCCGCCGAAGCCGAGGTGGTGAGCCATCGCTTGATGATGCGGGCGGCGATGATTCGTCGTCTTGCTGCGGGCGTTTATACCCTGTTGCCTCTTGGCGTCAGGACACAGCGCAAGGTCGAGCAAATATGCAGAGAGGAACTTGCTCGCGCTGGCGCCCAGGAGGTTTTCCTCCCTACCCTAAACCCCGCCGAGCTTTGGCGAAAAACAGGACGCTGGGACGTATACGGAAAAGAGCTTATACGCCTCCAGGATCGACATGGTCGCGATTTTTGCCTTGGACCTACACACGAGGAGGTCATCACCAGCCTCATTGGTCACGAAGTCCAGAGCTACCGAGATCTTCCCCAAAATCTTTATCAGATTCAAACAAAATTCCGAGACGAGATTCGTCCCCGTTTCGGCGTCATGCGTGGCCGTGAATTTACGATGAAGGATGGCTACAGTTTCGACCGCGATGAGAAGGGTGCTGAGGAGAGTTACAATAAAATGGTCGAGGCCTACAAACGCATCTTCAAGCGATGTGGTCTCAATTTTGGCGTTGCCGCAGCGGATTCTGGCTCGATCGGCGGAAGCTTTTCACATGAGTTCATGGTGATGGCGGACACGGGCGAGGAGTCTATTTCCGTTTGCGCCAAATGCGGCTATTCCGCCAACACTGAAAAAACACCGGTCAAGGTTCCGCTGCCAGACAATTCAGGCGGCTCTCTTGAAAAAGTGCACACACCGGGTGCACATACCGTCGAAGAGGTTTCTGCGTTCCTTGAGCTTCCGGTGGAGCAGATTACGAAAACTTTGCTCTACATGGACTTGTCGAACGAAACCCCTGTCGCATTTTTAATTCCGGGTAACAGGGAACTGAATGAAGTTAAGGCCAAGAACGAATCCGGTGCGCTTCATCTTCAGCTGGCGGACCCGGCCACGGTGGAGCGCCTGACAAAAGCGACTGTGGGTTTTGCAGGGCCAGTGGGGCTTGAAGACGTTCGGGTTATCGCCGATCATTGCCTGAAGGGGAGGGGTGGGCTCGTTCTCGGCGCCAATGAAACGGACAATCATTTCACCGGAGGGGAAGAAGGTCGGGATTTCAAAGCGGACGCCTATGCAGATCTTACTCTTGCCGAGGCAGGTGACTTATGCCCCGAATGCGGAGAGTCAATGGACATGCGCCGCGGAATTGAAGTGGGCCATGTATTTAAATTAGGAACGAAATACTCAGAAGCCCTTGAGGCGAACTATCTCGACGAAAGCGGCGAGACGAAAACTATCGTGATGGGCTGTTATGGAATTGGAATCGGGCGCACGGTAGCCGCCGCGATCGAGCAGAACCACGACGATGATGGCATCGTATGGCCACTGCCGATCGCGCCTTTTCATGTCGACATCATCCTAGCGAACATGAAGGACGCTGCCTGTCTGGAAGTGGCCGAAAAACTCTATAACGACTTGGAATTCTCTGGCGTGGAGGTTGTTCTCGACGACAGAGACGAGCGCGCCGGCGTTAAATTTAAGGATGCCGATTTAATCGGCTTTCCTTATCATGTCATTGTCGGGCCCAAGGGGCTCAAAGAGGGGAAGCTGGAACTCAAGTCTCGCAAAACAGGGGAGCGGGAAATGCTTCCCCTAGATGGTGCCGCAGAGGCCATTCGGGACAGGATTTTCCAGGAGATTAAGGATTATACCTTTGCTTGAGTGGCGTCCTGATGAAAAGCCCAAAGTCTCACCTGATTATGCAAAAAAAGAATGTAGGAAAACTTGACTGGGCCGCTATTAGGCCCTTATATTTAGGCGCCTTTGAGGTAAAGATTTCTTGGGGGCTACAATGGTGTCTCCAGATGTTCGCGAATGCATTGTATGCGCCTGGCGAGAAACATGCCGCCTGAAGTGGCGAAATGAGCCTAACGGGGCGCTACATTGCCCTGAATTTACTTTTGACGTGCGGCTGGCAAATACTGACGAGCCGTCTGAGAATCTCCCGAAACAACAGTCCGAGTCGGAGGGGTATTGATTATGAGGCGGGAAATTGAAATCCTATGCCTGATTTGTGTTGGTTATGTGTTTTTGATGTTGGGGCTCCGGGCAGAAGATATAGGGTTTCAAACATTCTTCTATATACTTTCCGGGATGTTTGCCCTCGCAATCTTCAGGCCGAAAGTATCTCCCTGATTCGATCAAATTATCAAATGGCGGTGTAGCTCAACTGGTGAGAGCGCGCGGCTCATATCCGCGAGGTTGGGGGTTCAAGTCCCTCCACCGCTACCATTTTTTTCTCCGGACGAGGGCACATGATGTCCGAACGCCTCCTTGATGGGCCTGCACCCGAAAGGCAATCGTTCGAAATCATCCGGAATTTCGAGGCCAAAGTCCGCAAAGGGTGCATCCATTGCGGCATGGAGAGCGTTAAAGGTCCACTCCTCGTCGGATTCTCTGGCGGCGCCGACTCAACAGCTCTTCTTCTCTCGCTTTACTCCATTATGGCCGACAGTGGCAAATGGCCAGATTCTCTTACTGCAGTACATATCGAACATGGCATCAGGCCCGGGGCATCGGAGTGTGATGCGAGGCAAGCCAAAAAACTTTGCCTCTCGCGTGGAATACCTTTTGTGCATATCAGCGTAAACGTTGACGAAAATGGCGCACACGGACTCGAGGATGCTGCCCGCAGGGCTCGGCGTGGGGCATTTCTAGAGGCGGCAAAAGATAAAGGCGCAAGAGCCATCGCCTTGGCGCACACCCAGGACGATCAGGCCGAGACCGTGCTTATGCGCCTTTTCGAGGGCGCAGGGCCTAAAGGTATCTCGGGTATTCTCCCCAGGGCGCCACTAGTTCTGGAACCTAGAGCGTCTAATGAACAGAGCGGGAAAGGTGTTGTGATTCTCAGGCCACTTCTTGATATTACGAGGGCCGAAGTGGAAGCATATCTGGAGACCCAGGGAGTTCTCTGGGTCGAGGATGATAGCAACGCGGATGAGAGCCGCTTGAGAAATCTAATCCGACGCAAGATAGTCCCCATAATCAGGGACAACATGGGTGAGGGTGTCGTGGGCCGAATTTCGGGCAGTGCCTCTCATGTCAGAGAGACCACAGAGGCGCTCGCGGCAGCGGTCAAGGATGCTAAAGAGGTTTTTTTCTCTGAAAAAGGAGGGACACTATGCATTTCTCCTCTGACCGGGCTCATCCTTCTCCCAACGGCAGTCCGTGCAGACTTATGGGCGGATGCACTTGAGCGGGTCTTTCCTGTCAGAAACCGAAGGTGGGCCTTGAAGAAAATCATCGAAAGTCTTGAGCATTTAGCCCTGACTGCGGGTCCTTCGGCTTCCATCGACCTCGCCGATGGCATGAAGGCGTGGAGACGTTACGACGATATCTATATAGGACTTAATATGCTCCAGGAGCCTCCCTCGGTTGATGTGGTGTCATTTGCCATGTCAGGTTTAACTCGCCATTTGGGTCTTGGGTGCGAAATCGAGGCCATAATTTACGAGGAAGATTCATTGCCCTCTGGAGGTCCGTTGATGGCCTTTCTCGATCCCGATTTGTTGAGTGGGGAAGTTGTTTTAAGAAATCGACGACCAGGAGATCGCTTTCACCCTTTGGGATCCTCAGGAGAAAAAAAACTCAAGGATTTCTTCATTGATCGCAAGGTTCCACGCCCTGAGCGCGACGATGTACCTGTGCTGGCCGCAGGAAATGAAATTATCTGGGTTGTCGGTCATCTCGTTTCGGAGAAATATCGGGCCATAATATCAGGTGAAAAATCTAGAATAGGGGAAAAGCTAATGTTAAAGGCGAGAATCTCGCCAAAACCCACTGAAAAATGATCAATTCATGCCTTTGGGTGCCTAAGGAATAAAACTGATGGACGAAATGTTGATTTCCTGATAACTTTCGCCCGTTGTAGCTATCTTTTCCGTTACTTTTGAGAGAATGCCTTGAATCAATTTTATAAGAACCTCGCGCTTTGGCTCATTATCGGTCTTATCATGGTTGGGCTTTTCCAGGCATTTAACGGTGCCCGTACACTGGACAAAAGTATTGTCTATAGCGATTTCATGCGCTCGGTGGATCAAGGACAGATCAGTGAAGTTCTTGTCCAGGGCAACAACATCCGAGGCCGCTACCTCAACGGAAAAATCTTTGAAACATATGCACCTAAAGACCCCAACCTGATCTCGACCCTAAGGCAAAAAGGAGTGCGAATTAGCGCTGAGCCAGCGGAACAAAATTCGTGGTACATGAATTTGCTTCTCAGTTGGTTCCCAATGTTGGTACTCATTGGCGTTTGGATATTTTTCATGCGCCAGATGCAGATGGGCGGCTCAAAAGCACTCTCATTTGGCAAAAGCAAGGCGCGGCTGGTTCCCGATGACTCGAAAAAGAAAATCACCTTCAAGGATGTGGCGGGCATCGAAGAGGCCAAGAGCGAGCTTGAGGAACTGGTGGACTTTCTACGTGAGCCACCCAAATTCACTCGTCTTGGCGCTCGAATCCCCAAGGGTGTGCTTCTGGTCGGCCCTCCGGGCACGGGTAAAACCCTTCTCGCCAAGGCCATTGCCGGTGAGGCGGATGTCCCGTTTTTCCAAATCAGTGGATCTAGCTTCGTTGAAATGTTTGTCGGCGTAGGTGCCTCGCGCGTTCGCGATCTTTTTGAGCAAGGAAAGATAAATGCGCCGTGCATCATATTCATAGATGAAATCGACGCTGTTGGCCGTCATCGCGGAGCAGGATTGGGCGGTGGTCATGATGAGCGAGAGCAGACGCTTAACCAACTTCTAGTTGAGATGGACGGCTTCGAATCGAACGACGGTGTAATTCTTGTCGCGGCGACCAACCGACCCGATGTCCTGGATCCGGCTCTTCTTCGCCCGGGCCGATTTGACCGGCAAATTGTTGTCTCGCTTCCGGATATCAACGGGCGGCTCCAGATTCTTCATGTTCATGTCAAGGACATTCCACTTGACGATTCGGTCGATCTTGAACTCATCGCACGTGGCACACCGCGTTTTTCAGGGGCGGATTTGGCCAACCTTCTGAATGAGTCCGCCCTGATTGCCGCGGGACTCGGCAAAAACGCCGTTGAAATGACAGATATGACTGAGGCCAAGGACAAGGTGCTCATGGGCAAGGAGAGGCGAAGCCTTGTTCTGAGTGAAAAAGAAAAAGAAAATACGGCTTATCATGAGGCAGGACATGCGTTAGTTTCGCTTCTTACACCCGGGACGGACCCTGTCGAGAAGGTAACGATCATCCCTAGAGGGTTTTCCCTTGGCAGTACATGGTCCTTCCCGGAAGAGGACCGCTACAGCGAGAACCGGACCTATTTACGCAATCAACTTACTATTTTGATGGGTGGGCGCGTAGCGGAAATGCTCGTGTTTGACGAAATGACCACCGGTGCGAAACAAGACATTCAAACCGCAACCGGCATCGCCCGCAACATGGTTTGCGAGTGGGGAATGAGTGATGAACTCGGCCCTCTTGCCTACGGCAAGAAAGATGATCAAATATTTCTCGGCAAAGACATTTCCCAATCACGTGATTACAGTGATTCTATCGCACTGTCTATCGACAAAGAAGTAAAAGATCTTGTCACCTCAGCCTATGATCGAGCAATGAATTTACTTAAGGACAACCGAGACAAACTGGATCTTCTTGCCAAGGCACTTCTTGAGTATGAAACGCTCGACAGGGATGATATCAACACTCTTCTCGATTCGGGTGAAGTGCCAATTTCTCGAAAGAAAAAATTTGAGGCCACTCGAAAAGCCGCCTCGCATAGACCATCATCCGAGCAAGAAGCCCCTCCACGTCCCCAGGAAGGCTCTCGGCCGTCTCCTCCGGATTTAGCCCCCGGACAGGCATAATATTCCCCCTCCCGCACACTGTTTTGTGGAAATAGGATCTTGCTTGATTTGTGCGAGAGGCACTAGCTCCCCTAGTTCGATATAATCACTACCGCTATGCTTTTAGTATGGTGAGCCAATGTTCTGTTGATTTTCCCGGAGTGCAGTCATGCCCAAACTTTGTGTGAACGTCGACCATGTCGCCACAGTCCGCCAGGCACGCCAAACAAATGAGCCAGACCCCGTTGCGGCTGCGCTTATCGCAGAGCGGGCGGGTGCGATTGGAATTACGATTCACCTCAGAGAGGACCGACGACATATCCAAGATAGGGATCTGCAGATAATTCGAAAAGTTGTACGAGGAAAACTCAATCTCGAGATGGCCCCGGTCGAGGAAATGAGAGAAATCGCCCTTGAGTGCAGGCCGGACCAAGTGACTCTCGTTCCCGAGCGCCGAGAGGAAGTGACGACTGAAGGCGGCCTGGATACCGTCTCTCAAATAGATCGCCTACCTGCCATCATAAACCCACTTCGTGAAGCCGGAATTACGGTTAGCCTATTTATTGACCCGAGCCCTCTTCAAATTGAGGCGGCACATAAACTTGGCGCACATTACATCGAATTAAATACGGCAGCTTATTCGGAAGCCCGGGGGAGGGAGGATATTAAAAACGAAATTTCCGCCCTTCGTGATTCCTCTGAGCAGGCACACCGCCTGGGGTTGGGTGTTCATGCTGGCCACGGCTTGACCTACTTGAATGTCGAACCTATTGCCGCGCTGCCCCATTTCGAGGAGTTAAACATCGGGCACAGTATAGTATCGCATGCCATATTTGCTGGATTTGAAGAGGCGGTGCGAGAAATGACACGTCTAGTCGAGAGGCACTGACATGGCACATCCTCTTGTTAGCGCCGAGGAGATGCGCCGAATTGACGAGCGTGCTATCGAAAACTACGGGATTCCATCGGCCGCTCTTATGGAAACCGCGGGCGCGCGCGCCGCTCAAATTACGTGGGAGCATTTCGGAAAGCCGGGCCTCCGTGTCCTCGTTGTTGCCGGCAAAGGAAAAAACGGGGGGGATGGTTTTGTAATCGCTCGCCATCTTCAGAATCTTGGTGCAGATGTACGTGTTCAAGCACTCTTTTCCCCAGAGGACGCCTCTGGGGACTCTGCTGTTTTCCTAAAC
Source organism: Nitrospinaceae bacterium (assembly GCA_018669005.1). Lineage (NCBI taxonomy): Bacteria > Pseudomonadati > Nitrospinota > Nitrospinia > Nitrospinales > Nitrospinaceae > Nitrospinaceae bacterium. Next base: position 25,724 of record JABJAL010000062.1, on the reverse strand, counting down.
ATTCTAAATGAAATGGGTCTTCCGGTCGAGAGTATTTTGACTGGGGAGGATATCCCTCGCCTAAGATCTGCGGCCATCCACAGCGAAATTGTTGTGGACGCCATCCTGGGAACAGGCTTTACGCCCCCTGCTAGAGGCATCGTGGGAGAATCGCTCACGGCGTTATCTGAGGTCAAAACACGCGTAGTGGCGCTTGATATTCCCTCTGGCTTGGATTCAACAACGGGCGCAGCAACGCCACCGCATCTTGTCTCTGAACTTACTATTACTTTTGGTGCCTATAAGCGCGGGCATTTTTTAATGCCCGCTGCGGGGCTCTGCGGAGAGATTTCTCTCGCCGATATCGGAATCCCTCGCCAGTGCGTCGAGGAAGAAAACATTCCACTGCAGCTAGTAGACCGGGGAGATGTTGCGGCTTTTCTTCCACAAAGAAAATTCGACGCCCACAAGGGGGACGCAGGTAACCTGTTAGTTGTTTCGGGTTCAAAAGGAATGATGGGGGCCGCGATTATGGCAGCCTCTGCCGGTCTTCGAGCCGGAGCAGGGAAGGTTACTTTAGCGGTGCCCGAAAATCTGGCATATGCCGTGGAGTCAGGCCCGCCGGAAATCATGACCCTCTCTCTCCCCGCCACTTCGTCCGGGACAATTGATGCCTCGGCATTCGAATCCATTTTAGAGACTTCGGCAGCCATGGATGCCATGATTGTCGGTCCTGGTATTTCGACACATCCCCGTACCATGGAATTAGTTCATCAACTCATACAACACATCGAAATTCCAATTGTATTAGACGCTGATGGGCTAAATGCACTTTCACAGGATATTACTGCGCTTGCAGGAATGAGAGGCGGTCTAATACTTACACCTCATCCTGGCGAGATGGCCCGCTTGAATCGGATAAGTGTTGCTGAGGTGCAAACTGACAGGGTTTCGGTGGCCATTGATTTTGCGGTGGGCCACAAAGTTCATATCGCGCTCAAAGGGGCACGCACCATTAATGCATCACCAAGCGGTAATGCGTGGTTAAACCCCACGGGAAATCCAGCTCTCGCATCGGGGGGTACGGGAGATGTCTTAGCCGGTGTGATCGGTGCCCTTCTTGCGCAGGGCCTTTCGGGAGAAAAAGCCATGGTCGTAGGTACCTATCTTCATGGTTTGGCCGGAGATATTGCAACTTCTCAAATTGGCGGAATAGGTCTCACGGCAACGGATTTACTCCCTCAAATTCCTCGTGCAAGGGCGTGTATTCTAAATATTGAAAAAGGGGAGTGAACTCTGAATCCGACCTCGTTTACCAAAGAAAGTTCCTCAGCTGAGGAAACAGAAGCTTGCGGGCGTGATTTAGCCAAATCTTTGACGGCCGGTGATGTGGTCTTGCTTTATGGGGATCTCGGAGCAGGCAAATCTGTTTTCGCCAGAGGAGTAATTCACGCTCTCCCGGGGGGTGAAAACAGGGTAGTACGTAGTCCTACCTACGTTTATATCCAACATCACCCCACCGTACCGCCGGTTAGTCATGTGGATCTCTATCGATTACCCAAGAATGCGGCACCCGAGGACCTCGGGTTGGATGAATGGGGCGATTCCGGTAGTTTGCTCCTCATAGAGTGGGCAGACCGGCTTTCTCTTCAAAAGATATCTTCCAGCACGGAAGTTTTCATAGAAATAGTGGATGAAAACCGTCGTAAGATTCAAATACGTAAAAGAGGTGAATAAATCAGACTGCATACCTTTGATTTCACTTTACATTCCAAATCAGTTTGTGGCATCGTGCTTTAGGCATTACATTTGCAAGTATTACTAGATGCCTAGTGAAGTTCAGGCCAAATCGAAAGCAGTTATGACATTATGATGAGCAAATATCAATAAATTCATAATGAAATATTTCATTTAGAATTGATGCAATATCTTCATCACGGAAGACACTATGAATTTGAGTCGCTGGCTACGTCCTTTTATCCTGGTATTAATTCTTCTCATCGGAGGGGTTTTTACATATTTTCTTCTTCTGCCTTCGACATTCGATCTCAAGGCAAAAAATATCTCAATAATAGGGTCCGATGCAGATTTAACGATAGATCAGATGCATGTGGTCCAAAATAAACAAGGTAATAAAAATTGGGAAATGTGGGCGAATACTGCCAAGATTTATCGCAAGAAAAATTTAACGGAACTTGAAACCATTCATATTCGTTATTACCCGAAAAATGGGAAACCACTAGATATTACTGCTGATAAAGGAGAGATGGAGACCGATAGCCGGAATATGCTCATCAGGGGCAACGTGCTTATCAAGACCTCTGCCGGCTACACTCTCCACACAGATTCGCTTAGATTCAGACCTAAGGACAAAAGAATTGATACTGACGCAAAAATTCTTTTAGAGGGCAATTCATTTAATCTAACCGGTGTTGGACTTCATGGCCAAACAGACACCGGATTGTATGCCTTGAACCATAGAGTTAAAGCTGTAATTTACAACACAGGAGCTAACGCTTTCGCCGCCAAGCCGAAGCAAACCACTCTTACTTTGCTTCCGCAGAGTGGACCGCCTTCGCCTGAAGGGAGTACGCCTTGAAACTGTGTTCTAATTGTAGAACATGTGGTTTTCACGTTACGAAAATAATCCTTATTGCGTTCTTTTTTATTTTTGCCACATCTGCATCGATGTCGATTTCAATTGAAAGCGCCCAAGCTGTTTCGCCTCCTGCGAAGCAAATATCTGGACCCAAGAGCGACAAGAAAGAGCCGATCTACATCACCTCCAATCGAATGGAGGCCTACAACAAGAAAAATTTAATTGTATTCATAGGTGAGGTATCAGCCATTCAGGGAGAAATGGAAATAAAGTCGGACCGCCTTGAGGTATATGTCAAGAAGAAGAGTTCGCTTTCGGCGACAGCAAATGCCGGAGCGGGGGGAGCATCCAAACAAACGTCAACTTCCTCCCAGGGGAAAAATCTTGGTGGCTCAGATCCGGGTTCAGTGGATCGATTGGTCGCCACAGGAAACGTATTAATCAATCAAGGTAAAAATAAATATGCTGCGGGTGATCGGCTTGATTATGCCGAATCAAAGGGAATCGCCATTCTTACTGGAAACCCCCGTGCCTGGGAGAAAAACAACCAGGTCATTGGTACGAAAATCGAAATATATTTGAGGGAAGGGCGCACAATCGTTTATGGGAACAAAAAGAGGCGAGTGAGTGTCACCTTGTACCCGAACGAGCCTACCAACAACACCGCGCCCAAAACCGCCACCACCGGATCTAATGGAAAATAACAGAAACGCCCAAGTCACTCCTCCCATCGAAATTCGCCACAAGAGCCTAAACGCTAAGGCCCTCGTCAAGAGCTACGGTGGGCGGCGAGTTGTAGACAAGGTAGACCTCGAAGTACATCCAGGAGAAATTGTTGGGCTCCTAGGACCTAATGGTGCTGGAAAGACTACAATTTTCTATATGATCGTTGGACTAATCGATCCTGAGGATGGAGCCGTTTATCTCGATTCCCAGCCAATCACCGACACACCTATGTACCAGCGAGCGAGGATGGGTGTGAGTTATCTTCCTCAAGAAGCATCAGTGTTCAGGCGCCTTAGCGTGGAGGAAAACATCAAGGCCGTCCTCGAATTGATGCCACTGAGTCGAATCACACGAAAAGAGAGAAGTGAGGAATTATTAGAAGATTTGAATATTACTCATATCCGTAGCTCTAAAGGATTTGCTCTGTCAGGCGGAGAGCGGCGCCGTGTAGAAATAGCACGGGCGCTTGCGGCGTCGCCATCATTTATATTGCTCGACGAGCCTTTCGCCGGCATTGATCCAATCGTCGTACACGATATTCAGAACATAATTATGCGTCTTAAGGAGCGGGGAATTGGCATTCTTCTAACTGACCATAATGTTAGGGAAGCACTACAAACCGCCGATAGGGCATATATCATCAACGAAGGGAAGATACTTGAGTCGGGAACCCCAGACTTGATCGCAGCTAGCGATCAGGCTCGGAGCGTATATCTAGGAGACAGTTTCAAACTGTAGTGTAGTTTTCGAAATTGTAGCAGGAGATTTTATCGTGTCGCTTCAGCCCAGAATGGTGCAGAGAGCCGAGCAACGGTTAGTCATGACTGCGATGCTGCAGCAGGCCATCGGGCTTTTACCCATGGCTCGACTCGAGCTTCAACAGGCTGTTCAACAAGAATTGATGGAAAATCCTGTTCTAGAAGAAAATACCGACGAAATTAAGGAAATCGATGATGGGGACATGCCTGAGGTTCGCGACGATCTTCCTGATACGGAAACCGACGAGCGAGGTGAGGTTGAAATTGATTGGGAAAATATAGTTCACGACAATTACGGGCTGGATAACTTTTCCGCACCCGCAGGCAATGAAGATTTTCCGACATTCGAGCAGACGGTCGCGATTCCAGAGTCATTGCACGAACATCTTGAATGGCAACTTAAACTTAGCTTGGCCAGCGAAATCGTAATGTCCTTGGCTCAAAAAATCATTTGGAATATCGAGGATACGGGCTACCTCCAGATCCCCCTTGAGGAACTCTTCTCTGATACAGAACATGAATCCGCTGATTTAGAGGAGGCGCTTGCTCTCGTACAATCCCTCGACCCACCGGGGGTGGGCGCACGTAACCTCAGCGAATGTTTACTAATTCAACTGAATCTGCTGGAAATTCCCGACGAGGAGTTTCAGGCGTTGATTCCCATCGCCAAGCGTCTTATTGAGGAGCAGATTGAGAATATCCAGGAGAAAAATGTAGCTAAACTGGCACGTACATTTAAGACTACTTCCGAGAAAATTCGATCAGCATTCGATATTATCCGCACCCTCAATCCGCAGCCAGGGGGCAGATTCACTCAAGAGAGAGTAGAGGTTGCAGAGCCCGACGTGACCGTTATCCGGCGCGGTGAAGGCTTTGAGGTAATTCTGAACGACGATGGGCTCCCGCCTCTAAGGATCAGTCCCACCTACCGCAAAATGGCATCAAGGCGGAATGAGGTATCAACAGAGACAAGAAAATATATAGAGGAACGGGTACGCGCGGCTCTATGGTTTGTCAAAAGCATTGAGCAGCGACGGGCAACGATTTTGAAAGTCTCAGAAAGTATCGTCTCTTTTCAAAGAGAGTTTCTTGAACATGGCGTGAGCCACCTCAAACCACTGGTGCTTAGAGATGTCGCCGAGGACATCGAGATGCATGAGTCCACGGTCAGCCGGGTGACAACTGGCAAATATATGGAAACGCCGCGTGGTGTATTTAACTTCAAGTATTTTTTCCATAGTGGCCTTGTCTCAATTGGCGGGGGTAACACCTCCTCGGTGGCGGTAAAAGAGAAAATCCGCCAAATTATCGAGGATGAAGACAAACACAAGCCACTTACAGACCAACAAGTAGTGGAAAAACTTCGGGAAATGGATGTTGTCATCGCCAGACGAACAGTTACGAAATACCGAAAAGAACTTCGAATACTATCGGCGAGCAATCGACGTGAATACCGCTAGATTTTTCCATGTTTGATATTTATTCGCTCCAATCATCGAAACAGCAAGAATCCGCTCCAACTTTTCAAATTTCTAGTTATTTATCAATAGATTGAATCAAAACACATCGACACTTTCTAGAATAAACAACATAAGAAACTGATAATTATGGCAATGTTTGTTTTTTGTTGGACATTTGCCTTTTATAGGCTCTTTGAGAAATGATCTTTTCACTAAAATTGACTATAATATCAATATTGGTAAGGCACATACTTTACCACTCATCATTATAGATATTTGAAGTTGAGGGCCGTACCGGAGACGGCTCCCAGAATTAGGAAACCCTACTTTCATCTATCTCCGAGAAGTGTTGAATATTCATAAAATTCCGCCCTCCCTAATTGATTTTCATAATTTCCTGTAAAATTTGAGGTTTATATGACCCTCCTGTCCGTCTCCCAATTCTTCGAGGATCTGCGAGAAGACCTGGATCTTGTTTTACTTGGTGGAAAGGGTGGACTTTCCAGAAAAATTTCCCAATCGCAGTTCCAGAAGAACGGTTTGGCCCTGACAGGTTATTTGAGCCCAATCCATCCTGATCGAATACAGGTTTGGGGGCATACCGAACTTTCCTACCTTAAGAGCCTAGGAGAGTCGTCACGGACCGAGGCTGTTGTGAAGTTTTTTAGCCTTCCTCTGTGCGCCGTACTTATTACCGGCGGAAGGGGAGAGGAGGCCATGCCTGAGGGCATTGAAAAACTGGCGGACAAAGCCAATGTCCCCGTAATTCGCTCGATTCACCCAGGACGAGAAGTATTGCCTCATCTCCTCGAATACCTAGAATCTCGTCTTGCTCCGCGCGCGCATATGCACGGCGTACTTGTAGACCTCTATGGCGTTGGCATTCTTATTCAGGGCAAGAGCGGCATCGGCAAAAGCGAATGCGCGCTCCACCTCGTTACTAGAGGGCACCGCCTTGTGGCAGACGATATCGTGGATATACACCTCAGAGGACAAGAACTTGTGGGAGAGAGCACGGATCTCCTCAAACACCACCTTGAGGTTCGCGGCCTTGGCATCCTCAACATCAAGGATCTTTTTGGTGTCGTGGCAATTCGTTACGAAAAAAATGTAGAAATGATAGTAGAACTCGTTCCTTGGAATTCAGAGCAATCCTTTGATCGACTTGGAATAGACATGGATTCTAAAGATATTCTGGATAAGCCACTTCCTCTCGTGCGAATCCCCGTGGCACCAGGTCGAAACGTGCCCACCTTGATCGAGGTTGCCGCTCGGAATCGACTATTACAGAGAATGGGTTATTTCTCAGCGCTGGACTTTAGCCGAAATCTAACCGCCCATATCGCCATGGAAAATTCCCGCCAATCTTCCACTGACGAAACTATCGGAGAGAGGAAATGATAGGCCTGGTCGTTGTTGGACATGGAGACATACCAGAGGCCCTGTTGAAAGCGGCCGACTCCGTTTTGGCTGGGGTGACTCAAATGCAAGCCATAAGTTTTCATACGAATGACGATCCAAACCTACTTGCCCCCCAGATCGAAAGAGCAACCGAGGAGGTCGATACTGGAGAGGGCGTTATCATCATGACCGATATGATGGGAGGCACGCCAACCAACACAGCCTTGGCCATGTTGAATCGCCTAGATGTCGAGGTTGTCACTGGAGTTAATCTCCCAATGTTGCTAAAAATACCTTTCATAAAAGGGATGACTGTAAATGAGGCAGCTAATTTTCTAGTGGAATACGGAAGGCGAAATTTGGCACAACCCAGCGAAATGTTGGAATCTCTTAAACCTCATCCTAAGAACTGATATATAAAAAGGACTAATTGTGCCGGAAAAAACGGTTACTGTTTCCAACGAGATGGGTTTACATGCACGGGCTGCGGCAGCATTTGCCCAACTATCGACTCAATTCGACAGTGAAATTTTTGTGTTTTGCCGGGATATAGAAGTAGACGGAAAAAGCATAATGGGAGTGATGATGCTTGCCGCCCCTAGCGGATCGAATTTGACGATTCGAGCCGAAGGAGAGGATGCCCAAACCGCGGTTGAGCAGCTTGTAGCCTTGGTTAACAACCGCTTTGGTGAGGAGAAATAAGCCTGTTTAATAACAACTGGATAGATGCTTAACACCTTGATATGATGTTGGAAATATCGACGAAGTCGCTGGCTGAGCCCTTGGGGGAGTACTTATTTTAGATCTTCCCATCCGCATCGTAATTTCAAGCCAATACCATCACCGTTAACGATAAGTCGATACATTTCAAATAGTTAAATATTGTCTTGGGTAGTGATAGCCATTTTAAGAAAAACCGACTATATTTCGCTCGGCTGGTATCAAAAAATTTGAACGTTCGCCCTTCATGGAATACCCCCGCTCAATTCGCAGCCTAACGTTATTGCTGGGAGAAGCTTAATGGCATCTGTTGGAAGTAAAGATTTTATATTTACCTCAGAATCTGTATCCGAAGGCCATCCTGACAAGATGGCGGATCAAATCAGTGACGCCATACTTGATGCTATTCTCGCACAAGACCCGAACGGTCGGGTGGCGTGTGAAACGTTAATTACTACGGGCATCGTATTCATCGCTGGCGAAATAACGACCAATGCGCAATACGATCCGAAAACTATCGCCCGGGAAACGATTCGCCGCATCGGTTACGACAATGCAATATATGGATTCGACTGCGATACTTGCGCCGTCGTAAATTCAATCGACAGGCAATCGCCTAATATTTCTCAAGGTGTATCGGAAGGCGAGGGGCTCTTTACGGAGCAAGGTGCAGGCGATCAAGGCATGATGTTCGGCTTCGCCTGCAAAGAAACTGAAGAACTAATGCCGTTGCCCATCATGCTTTCCCACAAACTTGTCGAGAGAACGAGTACGGTGCGCCGAGATGGCACGCTTCCTTATCTTCGGCCTGACAGTAAAAGCCAGGTTTCGATTCGATACGAAAATAGCCAACCGGTTGCGATTGAAAATGTCGTAATTTCGGCCCAACATGCCGCCGATATTACCCTTGAGCAGATTCGCGAGGACATTATAACTCACGTCATCAAACCCATAGTTGACGAAAAAATGGTTACAAAAGACACTACATTCTACGTCAATCCAACCGGCGTATTTATCATTGGTGGTCCTATGGGGGACACCGGATTGACTGGCCGGAAAATAATAGTGGACACTTATGGAGGCTATAGTCGGCATGGCGGCGGTGCCTTCTCTGGTAAAGACCCATCGAAGGTAGACCGTTCTGCTGCCTACATGGCGCGTTATGTGGCAAAAAACATCGTGGCAGCAGATTTGGCCGAACGTGCCGAGGTTCAACTGGCCTATGCAATTGGCGTAGCAGACCCCGTATCAGTTCTTGTCGATGATTTCGGGACAGGAAAGGTCGAATCAGAAAAACTTTCCAAAGCTGTCCGAAATGTGTTCGGCTTAAGGCCAAAAGAAATTATCGATGGCCTCGATTTGAAGCGTCCTATTTTCCAAAAGACAGCGGCTTACGGCCACTTTGGCCGAGACTTACCTGAATTTACTTGGGAGCGCACCGATAAAGCAGACGAGCTTCGAAAAGAGGTTGGTCTTTAATCTTTGCTTGCGAGAACTGTTGCTGTGTTATTCGCAGACTACCTTAAGAATATGGAGTATCAATGAATTACGACATTAAAGATAAAGAGCTGGCCAAACAAGGTGCCCTCAGGATGGAATGGGCAGAACGTAGCATGCCCGTACTTAATTCGATTTGTGAGAGATTCGAGCGCGAAAAACCCCTCAAGGGAATTAAAATAAGCGCCTGCCTCCATGTTACGACGGAAACCGGCGTATTGATGAAAACTTTAGTTGCCGGTGGTGCCGATGCATGTATTTGCGCCTCGAACCCCCTTTCAACGCAGGACGACCTGGCAGCTACACTTGTTGTCAACGAAAATATCCCTGTATTTGCTATCAAGGGCGAGAACCGGGAAACCTATTACAACCACATGAAAGCGGCTCTCGACGCCGAGCCCAATATCACGATGGATGACGGTGCTGATCTTGTTACCGAGATCCTGACTGAGCGCAAAGAACTTATCCCGAATATTATTGGCAGCACGGAGGAGACCACGACTGGGGTTATCCGTCTTCGCGCTATGGCCAACGACAACATTCTTCAGTTTCCCGTTATTGCAGTGAACGACGCCAACACAAAGCATTTTTTCGATAATCGCTACGGAACGGGCCAAAGCACACTTGACGGAATTATCCGGGCGACGAACCGCCTCCTTGCCGGATCTGTTTTTGTCGTATCCGGCTACGGTTGGTGCGGCAAAGGACTTGCTAGCCGGGCTCGGGGAATGGGTGCCAACGTAATTGTTACAGAGGTTGATCCGTTGCCTGCTTTAGAGGCCGTTATGGACGGGTTCAGCGTCATGCCGATGAGCGAGGCTGCTAAAAGGGGGAATTTCTTCTGTACGGTAACGGGCGACAAAGGCGTTATCCGCATGGAGCATATTAATGCGATGCCTGATGGTGCCATTATCTCCAATTCCGGTCATTTTGATGTCGAAATCGACATGGAAACTCTTGAAAAAGAAGCCAAAGACAAGCGGGAAATTAGGCCCTTGGTGGAAGAATATACTCTGAGAGATGGCCGGAGAGTTGTCGTTATTGGAGGAGGGAGGCTTGTCAATTTGGCGACAGCAGAAGGGCATCCGAGTGCGGTGATGGACATGAGTTTCGCCAATCAGGCCCTTGCAGCTGAATACTTGGTCAAGGAAGCCAAGAATCTCGACAAAAAAGTATATTCGGTTCCTCAGGACATTGACGATAATATCGCAAAGCTTAAGCTTGAGAATATGGGTGTGAAAATCGACACGTTAACCCCCGAGCAAGAAGAATACCTTAGCAGTTGGCAGTTCGGAACCTGATACCAGTTACTCTCACTGCCCAGCCGCCCGGTCGGAGAATCATTTTGGAGTGCGGCGGGTCAGCCGATTATGATGGTCCCAGGGGGTTTAGCTGCGCCAGGGCATGTAAAGTGTTTTGGCTTGTTCTTGGATTAGCTGTTTTTTTTCTGAGTGTAGATTCGGCCTCAGGGGCGACCAAGAAAGTCACGGCTCTCCGTCATTTTTCAACGGAGGGCTACACAAGGGTCGTTCTGCACCTAAATCGCGAATCGATTAACTTTCGGGACGGGATGTTGAAAAATCCTCCCCGTGTTTTTGTGGACATTCCATCCGGTCAATTGATATCCGGATTCAAAATGCCCTCGTTTTCCAGCACCAGTCTTGCCCGAAAACTCCGAGTAGGGCGCCCCTCGAAAAATACGATCCGGCTCGTTGTCGAACTTCGAAACCCCAACATTCACCATCGTGTATTCTCACTTTCGAGCCCGAATCGAATCGTAATCGACCTTAGGGAAACTCGGGTCAAACGAGCTAAAACTCCTAGTCTGCAAACGCCTAAGCCTTCGCGCAGGCAACGACCAGCGTTATCCGAAAAAAAATCTAATACGCGCGCCACCGCTCCTTTAAAAGAAAAATCGACCTCATCAGTTGAGAAACGCCGTTCTTTGGACATGACGGCACGCTTTCAGGTCGGTCTCGGCAGGATTGTCCTTGATCCTGGGCATGGGGGTAAAGATCCTGGCGCTACAGGCTTGTACGGGCTGGTAGAGAAAAATTTAACCCTCGACATATCCCGAAAAATTGCCGCCACGCTTCGCAAGCACCTTCCTCCAGGCAATAAAGTCATTTTGACCCGTAATCGGGATCGCTTCATCGAACTTGCCAAAAGAACCTCATTCGCCAATCAACAGGATGCGGATATTTTTATTTCCATTCATATAAACAGCTCGCCTGCAGGAAAAACGAGAGGACTTGAGACATATCTGTTAGCAGAGGCCTCCACCCCTCGAGCCCTTGAGCTTGCCGCGAGGGAAAGTGGAACAACGGTTGCACGAATGAGCGACTTGCAAAAAATCCTGAACGATCTGATGCTCCGCTCCAAGGTTACTGAATCTCACCAATTAGCAATGGACGTTCAGGGGAAAACGCTCTCGACACTCAGGAGGCGCTACGCAAACGCAAAGGATTTGGGCGTCAAACGCGGTCCTTTTTATGTTCTTGTAGGCGCTCAAATGCCTAGTATCCTTATCGAGATGGGCTTTGTAACCAATAGAGTCGAGGCTCGGCGCCTGCGTGCACAGAAGTTTCGATTGCTTCTTTCCAAAGGTGTTGCACGAGGAATCTTGAAATTTGCGGGCATTCCAACACATCGGCTGAAATGATATTTGGACAAATCAGTTGAGTTTGATGAACTCTGTCCAAATAATTTTCCATTCACCCTTCTAGGTCAATCATGCCATTACCAGTTCTCGTCATCGTAGGCCGCCCCAACGTGGGCAAATCCACTCTTTTCAACCGTCTTGTTGGAAAAAAACAGGCTATTGTGATCCCTGAGCCCGGCGTTACGCGAGATCGGCACTACGGAACAGGTGAGTGTGAAGGAACTCCTTTTATGGCCGTTGACACAGGCGGCATTGCGGACCCCGAGGAAGACCCTTTTCGCCCCCAGATCACTCGCCAGGCGGCAGCTGCCATCGAGGAAGGCGACGTAGTGATTTTCCTTGTTGACGGCCTCGAGGGCCCTCTTCCGGGCGATGAACTTATTGCCGAGATGGTCCGCACATCCGGGAAAACGGCTCTTCTCGTTGTTAATAAGACGGACACAAATATAGCCAAAGATAGTGTGTGGGATTTTTTCGGTCTCGGCTTTGGTGAACCGAAATCGATATCGGCCGAACACGGAGCGGGTGTTGCGGACATGCTAGAGGTGGCCATTGGGCTATGTCACACACAGACGCCCGAGGAGGATACCTCTGAGGGAGAAATACGCGTCGCCATAGTCGGGCGCCCGAACGTGGGGAAATCCTCGCTCGTTAACAAATTACTCGGAGAGGAGCGCTCATTAGTCAGCCCCGTTCCGGGAACCACACGCGACCCTGTCGATTCCGTGTTGCTGCGAGAAAATACGACCTACCGATTCGTCGATACGGCGGGAATTCGCAAGAGAGGAAAAGTGGGGGATAATAAGGTCGAGGCCGTTAGCATGATTCTCGCTTTTCGCAGTATTGAAAGGGCAGAAGTCATATTGCTCGTTCTAGATGCTAATGATGGCCCAAAGGCCATCGACGCCCAGATAGCTCGGCATATCATCGACTCTGGCCGCGCTTGCGCAATTTTGCTCAACAAATGGGATTTGGTGAATAAAGATGAAAAAAGCTTCGATGAAAACGTTAAATCCGTCCACAAAAAGTTGATCCATCTCGATTTTGCACCTGTTGTTTCCTTATCGGCCCTGACCGGCCAGCGAACAGAGCGAATTTATAGCCTCATCGATAAAGTCATCGCGGCGCACAGGCGCCGGATTTCAACAGGAAAACTCAATCAATCGATCGAGCGTTGGACCAAGGCCCATCCACCCCCATCTGGCAGGACCGGCAGACGCCCTAAAATTCTCTATGCGACCCAAGCATCGGTGGCACCACCACAAATAGTGATTTTCGCCGCACGGACAGAAAAATTACCTGAGGCGCAGTACCGCCGTTTCCTCGAAAACCGAATCAGAGAAGAATTCGACTTTGAGGGCACATCCTTGCGGGTGAGCTTCAGGAGGCGCGAGTCAAAAGGCAGCACGAATAAGAATCGGCGAGCAGAGAGACCCAAAAACAGAAAAAGCCGCTCTAAACCTGGGAATCGCCCCTCTCGCAAGAGGGCCTAGATTCGGCACTTACCCTTCTTTGGGAGCTTTTTTCTCTGCTGGCACCCCGTCCACCATAATGTCGTCCACTCGTTCGGGATAAAAAGCCAAAAGTCCCTTTATCTTTGGACATTCCGCTATTGGCTCAGAATAACTCCATACGACATCTTCAAAAAAATCATCTCCCATCCGGGCAGACCAATAAACGGCATTCCCCTTGTAGGGACATATCGATGTGCGCTCGCTACTCTCAAGAAGGTCCATCCGCACATCTTCTTCGGGAAGATAATAGCGAGGAGGAAGACCCGTTTCGAACAAAAGATGAGGGCGCTCACTCTCGGCAATTGTCTCTCCAGACAAAATAACACGCACATGACGTGAACTTTTCAAAACATCAACTCGCTTATACGGATCACGGGGATGCAAGAATATTTCTTCATCCTCCTCATACCAAGCATCCATACGATTCCAGTAAAATGCCAGATAGCCTTCAATTTCAGGTACGCTGGTAATCGGTGTTTCGTAGCTCCATACTGCATTCTCGGTCGTTCGGTCCCGAACGGTGAGCGTCCAATAAGACGCATCTCCTTTTACTGGTCAGTGCGTACTGTTTTCTGTTTGCTCCATTAAATCCATCCGGACATCCTCGCGGGGGAAATAATAGACCGGTGAGTGCCATGCCTCCCTCATCAAAAGGGCATTTATTGTATCCGCTATCGTTTCGCCGCCGAATGTCACCTTAAGTCGCCTTGGGCACAATTCATTGTGCACCCAATGGTCCGTGTTGGAGCCGCCATCGGCAGGATTCCGTTTCTCATTTCCCATCTCTAATCTCCTGTATCTGATTTCCAAAATAACAGCGGTCTATTCTAAATTCATAAAAAACAGGACAAAATCGTATTGCTATCATATTTCATATATGAACAAATGTATCAATTATTTATGGGCCCAAAAACCTGAAGACAAACTTTAAGCATGAGCCTTCAAATCTTTCATTATGATTGACAAATCAACCCCGTAAATGGCACGATCCCCTAAAGTTCGAATTAAAAATAGACCCGAGGAGGGGTAAACTTGAGACATTGCAAGCGACCCTGAGAAATATTTCGGATTACCTTCTGAGATAAAAGGAGTTTATTTCTATGGCCACATGGGAGATGGATACTCTTCGAAATTTTGGTTTTCTAGGTGAGGGCGGAAACGGAAAGACTTCCCTTGTGGAGGCATGTTTATATACGGCCGGCAGCACTGACCGCCAGGGGAAAGTAGATCAAGGCAATACAATTCTTGACACTGAACCCGAGGAAATCCATCGGACTTCATCCATTACAGCGGCCATGGGCTACGCCGACTGGAAAAAACATCACCTTAATTTTCTGGATACACCTGGCTATTCCAATTTCATAGCGGAAACAGTCGCCTCCATCCGAGTTATTGACAATGCCATTATCGTCCTCAACTCCCACGGAGACCTCAAGGTCACAACGGAAAAAACTTTCAATTGGGCCAGCCAAGAGAAAATACCTCGATTCTTATTCGTCAACCACATGGACCACGAACTAGCCGATTTCCTCGGTACAATTCAAAAGGCTGAAGAATTTCTTGGGACACGGGTTGCGGCCCTCCAACTCCCTATTGGAAGCGGGGGGAATTTTAAAGGTATTGTAGATATCGTTTCTGGGAAGGCCTTCACCTACCAGCCAGATGGAAACGGAAAAGGCGAGGAAGGGGAGATACCAACTGAATTAGCTGATACCTACGATGAAATGAGAGGTAAATTAATCGAATTCGCGGCGGAAGCAGACGAGTCCCTTCTTGAGAAATATCTTGAGGGCGAGGCCCTCAGCTTCGATGAAATTGTCGGTGGGCTAAAGCAAGGGATCAGCGATGGTTCTTTTCTTCCCGCCTTTTGTGGGTGTGGCGTCAAGAACATTGGTACAGACGCGCTCCTGGATACGATGGTCCATCTTGGCGCGTCACCAGCTCTCAGGCCCGCCACGAGCATCATTACAGACGAGGGCGAGGAAATAACCCTAGAGGCCGACCCTGACGCTCCGTTCCGAGCTCTGGTTTTTAGGACGGTTGTCGATGCTTTCGCTGGCAAGCTAAATCTCTTTAGGGTTATGTCCGGTTCCATATCCTCCGACTCCTCTGTATTAAACCCCAACAAAGGCGAAAAGGAGCGCCTCGGCGCCCTGTTGTTTATTCAAGGGAAACATCAAAATCCTGTCTCATCAAAACTGATTCCTGGGGACATCGCGGCAGTGGCTAAACTGAAGGGTACAGAAACCGGTGACACGCTTTGCGATGAAAAAGTGGGTGGCAAATTCGCCGCAATTAACTATCCAAAGCCAGTAATATCGTATGCGATCGTATCTAAGAACAAAGGGGATGAAGAAAAACTAAGCACGGCTCTAAGGCGGATGACGGATGAAGATCCAGTATTGACAATTGGCAGAAATGCCCAGACAAACGACCTTTTATTGTCCGGACTGGGGGTATTACACCTTGAGGTCGTAATTGAAAGAATAAAACGAAAATATGGCGTAGAAGTTGAAATGCACACTCCGCATGTCCCCTACATGGAGACGATAAAGGGCCGTACCAAAGCGCAGGGACGATACAAGAAACAAACTGGCGGCAAGGGGCAATTTGGAGACACTTGGCTTGAAATTGAACCCTTGGGCCGGGGCGAGGGATTTGAATTCGTCGACAAAATAGTGGGCGGGGCTATTCCCAAAACCTACATCCCTGCGGTCGAGAAAGGGATAATCGAGGCCATGGTAAATGGATCGCTCGCTGGCTATCCCGTCACTGATCTCAAGGTTACACTTTTCGATGGTAGTTATCATGATGTGGACAGCTCCGAGATGGCGTTTAAAATTGCTGGCTCCATGGGATTCAAGAAGGGTATGATGGATTGTAAGCCGATGTTGCTTGAACCAATCGTGCTCATGGATATAACCGTTCCTGAAGAATATACGGGTGACATAATCGGCGACATGAACTCAAAGCGCGGTCGGGTTTTGGGAATGGATCCTCTGCCTGGAGGAAAACAAACGATCAAGACTCAGGTGCCCATGTCCGAAGTATTAAATTATGCACCCTCGCTACGATCCATGACCCAGGATCGGGGTGATTTCACAATGGAATTTTTCCATTACGAGGAAGTTCCCGGTCAAGTCGCGGGAAAAGTCATTTCTGAGGCTACCGCCGCTCAAGAAGAAGAATAAGCTCCGCCCAAGGAGAAGTCTGATATGGCTGCAAAAGGGGTCAACCTTCTGGATGATGATGATTCCGAAGGCGAGCCGATGGAAGACTACGAAGAAGACCTAGACAGTGGGTTGGGTTCTTCAGGTTCCTCTGAGAAAAAAGGTGGACTTGTCAAAAAACTCATCATGGGTTTGGTAGTGCTTGTCTTGTTGGGCGGTGGTTCTGCGGCTGGATACTATTTCTGGTGGATACCCAAACAGCTACAAGAGCAGAAAAGAACCGAGGCATTAAAGCGCCTTGAGGAATTAAAGAAACAAAGGCGTGCGCAGGCCAAAGAGGAGAGGGCAAAGCGAAAAAAAGAGCTCGCGCTTCTTCAGAAAATGAGGGCAGAAGAAGAAAAGAAACCCGAGGAAGCAGAAGCAACCGAAACGACAGCCACCCTAAAACAACAGAAACAGACGACCCAAGAAGTTGCACCCAAAGCGATGCCCCCGATCAAAAAGGAAAGCACCCCGCTGCTGGCGCCGGTAAAATCTGCGAGCAAACCGCCACTGATAAGAACGAAGACAACACCTTTAAGAAAACCGAAAATGGCAATGGCTCCGAAGCCTAAGGCTTCGCGGAAAACTAGCATTCAAAAACGTGCGCCGAGACGTAAAGTGATGTCTTTAAAAAAAACCACCGCGCCCTCAAAATCCTCTAAGGCTACAATATCGCGCTACTACAGCGTGCAAGTTGCTACCTGTCGAACGAATAAGTGCGTCAATGCATTTTCTAAACGACTGAGAGCTAAAGGATATACGCCGATTGTATCTGGCCGAGCGAACTCATCTGCTCTCACATCGTTAACCGAGGTGATTATTGGAGAATTTGGCGACAATGACTCCGCAAAATCACTAGCCACAAGCGCGAAAAAGAAAAAAATATCGGCTTCGGTCTATCAAAAAAACGACAAATGGCTTGTGTCGGTGGGGGCGTATCCGGATTTGGAAGACGCAGCTGAACGCCTTGACCAGGTGGAGGATTCTGGTTTTAGGGGGCGATTGTCGTTGAAGAAGAGTATTGCGAGAAGCACGAAACTACGCGCAGTCAGAGCAGGAAAATTGAAGAACAGGCGCGAGGCCTTGGCATTGCGAGCCCGAATTTCACGGTCAGGATTTCCCGGCTCTTATGTGGTTAGGCGTTAACGAGTATTCCAGGAGGCGAAAAAATGACTG
The DNA here is from genome assembly GCA_018669005.1 of Nitrospinaceae bacterium. Classification (NCBI taxonomy): domain Bacteria; kingdom Pseudomonadati; phylum Nitrospinota; class Nitrospinia; order Nitrospinales; family Nitrospinaceae; species Nitrospinaceae bacterium. Next base: position 8,020 of record JABJAL010000062.1, on the reverse strand, counting down.
AAGGGATCGAAGAGGTACCCCAGACACAGATCCCGGACAAACTGTTTTTTAAAATTGGAGAAGTGGCGCAATTAACGGGAACGAAACCACATGTTCTGCGATACTGGGAAAGTGAATTTAAGATGCTTCGTCCGGCGAAGGGAGAATCCGGACAACGCATATATCGCAGAAAAGATGTCGAACTCATATTTTCCATCAAGAAACTCCTCTACGAGGAGAATTTCACCATTGCGGGGGCGAAAAAACAACTACAAAAGAAACGCTCTCCGCGCTCAGGGGCGGCTTCGACGAAAGAGCCTCTCAACATAAAAGATACACTGACAGAGGAGCCAACCGAGGACTCGACTCAGCCTGGTCTCTTCGGAAACGAAAGTGAAATTGACGTCCAATGGGTCAAAGCAGAGCTTACTAACATACTCCAAATTTTAAAGTGAAAACGAAATATTAATGTTATTTTTGTCTTAATTTATGGAGATATAGTGCAACATGTTGCACTCAGATATTCTCAAGCTGACGGGCCAGAATTATCCTTTGACGCCACTAGCAAAAATCAGGTAGAACATCTGGCGCGTAAGGAATTTTCTCCTTCTATCAACTGAAATCTATTTAAAACTAAAGCCTTAAGGACAAAATCAGATGGCACGATCTTTTCGTAAGGAAATCAAGGCACCCGACTCGTTTCAGGTCACTGTCCAAAAAGTATTGGCATGGTACAGGACAAATGAAAAGGTCGTGCTGGTAACTGCAGGCGCTTTAATCATTGCAATTGGCTCATTCGGAGGCTATCGAGCTTGGAATGCCAATTTACGTGAAAAAGCGGCGCTGGCGCTCGTTATTGCCGAATCCATACCCAATGAGCCCGATAATAAGAAAGCCGCTCAAAAGGCCTTAGAGAAGGTCTCCGTGGATTTTCCAGGCACTAAGGCGGGGATTCTCGCAAAACTGCAACTCGCGGCACTTCTCAACGAGGGAGGAGACCACAAAGCCGCCGAGGGCGAATATCGAGGGGCGCTCGCGGCAAGCGGTCTCGGGGAGATGGATCGCGAGCTGGCCCGTCGCGGATTGGCTGGCAGCTTGAGTCTCCAGGGCAAATGCTCCGAAGCGCTCCCCATATGGAGCGAAATCCTCAACACAGGTAGCCTCCTGACGCAAGAGGACCTCTACATTTCACAAAGCGCCTGTCTTGCCGAACTGGGCAAGAAAGCCGAGGCGCTAAAAGCCCTCGAGGGGCTCATCGAAAAACATCCGGCAAGCCCATTCATTACGCCCGAGCTTCGGGCCAGGATGGACCGCCTCAGGAACGGCTAGGGCTTTCATTCACAGCCACATGTCGCACATAGCATGTGTGACATATCATGTCCGCACATGGCATGTCGCACACATGGTATGTGGCAGGCGGCCACCAGCAGCCAGCCCCACGCTGAGGCCCAACGCCAAAGGCGAACATCTCGATCAGCCCACCCTGTTTTTCTGATAATATATGTTATGTCAAATAACAATTATCCCTTTGTTGGCATGGATATCTCTTTGTTGGCCCATGTAATTCAACAGCACCCACCCGTTAAACCCACACTAGCCTCCCGCTCTTTTACAAATTATCTGCCGCCTGGCCTAATACCTCGCCAGCCGCTTGGAAGAACTTAAATAAGCATCCCGCCACTAAATCCATACCCCTCGGCCAGACACTTACCCCTGAAATCCACTAAAATATTTTCAGCTTTTAATGATGCTCTGACTGAGAACCCAAACCAAACGCTTAACTCAATGCTGCTTTCCTCAAAAATGAAAAGCTAAAAGCTCGTCCATTCACGGGCCCATCACTTTCCCCAAGTAACCCAAGCTCATACCCAACTAAATACGCCCCGAAATCTCACTTCACACTCCACACATCAAAATCCACCGAGAATTTACATACACTATTCAGGTGCTCCACCCAGTCGGGTGCTCCACCTATTCAGCTGTTCCACCCGATCGGGTGCTCCTTTAATCACACACCTCGAAAATTCATAAACACCCAAAATCCCATACACTCCATCAATTCAAACAACTAACTACCGATATAGCTCGCTTTAAAGGGTTTCAGTTCAATTAAGAACCCCTCAAGGGCGCTCATGGATATTCAAATTTTCAGGACCACCGAGAAAAACCACCTGAAAAATGCCCTACACTCAGACAAAAACAAAAAGCGAAAACGATAAGCAAAAAAAAAGCGAGCCTGGCAGACATACCACCAGACCCGGCAATAAATTACCCTATAAAAATGCCCCACAAAGCCCCTTTAGAGCTTGTAAGCGCCTCTTTTATGAGAAGTGCTATTCAAAGGCTAGCCTAGGCGCCCTATCTCGCGGCTGATTCTCGACATAACAGAGCCGCATGCCTTCCAAATCGGAACCAACAACAGCGCGGCAACAACGATGAGACCTATAGTATCTTCCATGCCTCACATCCTTTCTTTTTCTGGGCCAAAAGTGCCCGGCCACCCAAGTGGCTCAAGGCTCACAGAAAAGATAAGATGCAAGTCACATTCCAAATATCAACGCATTTAGCGCCAGTTCTCCCAAAACAAAACAATACCAATAAAAGACCATAATTCAACTACTTAAAGTCAAATCGTCTCGATATGTATCCTATTGAACCCCGTGCCAGGGAGCCCAACCCCTGCCCAGCTAGGCAATAATGCGCCTATCCTTGGCGAATTTCTCTCCACCTGCGGCAAAAAAATGGCGGCCAGCCCCCGGGTTGAAGATACCCTCGGTGCCTCTTTAAGTCTTCTGAATCGAGTCGCTAAAAGCCCTATCCTACAGCTCGAAGCTGCCTTAAAAACCCCTGCCCGGAGTATTGATAACACTTGGCCCAAAATTTTAGATTTAAAGCCATTTCGAGCTTTTTAGGGCCTTCGTTAAACCCATTTCGGGGCATTTCCCCAAACGCAGGATGCGCACCGCTGTGCACCCCATATCTGGAACCAAAAAAAGGGGCCGGTTGTGGCGCATGCCGCCCCCCAGCGGCTAGCCATACATCTTCGCTGCCCGCTTGATGTCGGGCGCTGCTTTTTCCAGATCGCCTGGCACCATCACCGGCACAATCTCGACACTCGCCTCAAAGGCATGAAACCAGGGCTCGGCCACCTTGGGAATCTCCGAGGCATCCTCAAGCTCAAAGAAAATCAGCCCCGCCCTATCGCCCCCTGAGGTCGTAAAATACGCTGCCTCGGGCTCCAACTGCTCCAAAATCTGCTTAATCGTCGAGCCCAGCTTCCCGTCTGCCGACATGTCATTGGCCACCTCCACCGGCAGCTCCACCTTCATCATAAAACGCATGGTTTTCCTCCTTTTTCGCTATTTGGGCGTTTCTTTTCTTGGCTGCTGTTTAGTAAGATTTTGACTTTTTTGGGGCGGGGTAAATGTGTGAAGATACTAGCATATTAATCGTTTTGAGCGAGAAGGGATAAATACAGATTTCACCCCGTTAAAATAAAGTGACGTGACTAATGCTACAATTTTCGAGTAAAATAGAAAAAAATAATAAGTTTATTTTATGAGCCATTGATGAAATATTTCTTTCCAAGCGGAGTTATTTAGTGGAAGATATCCTCAATACAGAAAAAATGGCGGAACTCGGAACCTTGGTTGAAGAGGCCACTCGTTCGACAGAGGAAGGCGTTCGTTACTTTACTGAACCAGCACTAGGGACATTAAAAAGAGCGACAAATAAACGCCACCATTTAGTATTTGGAAGGCGGGGGTCTGGCAAATCTAGCCTATTAAGGAAGGCCGGAGCTGATTTGACGGTCAATAGACGTCCGATTGCCTATGTAGATTTAGAACCATTCAAAGGCCACACATACCCAAACGTACTATTAAGTATCTTGATCTCGACGTTCACCAAATACGAAGAATGGCTCAAAACGGCAGCAATAAATCCATCTACAAAAATATCATTTTGGGATAAATATTTTGGGAAGTCGCCTACCCGGCCATCCTTCAACCGAAAAAAAAGTGCCAATCTAGCTCAAACCTTTAATAAAGTAATTAACGATTTAAATACGCTATTACATTCTGCTGACGAAATGGACAGGATAGAAACTACAAGAGAATCAAACCATGCTACCACTACTGGTAGGCTAGACGCGAAAATTGGTTTACCTAAATCATCAGTTTCCGCCAGCGCCGAGCACCAAGAAGCCACCGAGAACGCCAAAGAAACACAAGATACGTACACGAATAAAAAAGTTGATTTTTTGCATCTTCATATTATGGAATACCACAAAATTTTCGACGAGTTAGCGGAACTTTCAGACGGGGATTCATATTTATTTCTCGACGACCTTTATCACATCAAAAGGTCGGATCAACCTGATGTTGTCGATTATTTTCATCGTCTAGCTAAGGGCCACCACCTATGGCTCAAAATTGGTACTATCCGACACAGAACGGATTGGTATGTTGCCTCAAGCCCTCCTATAGGAGTTAAATTAGGTGAAGATGCTGATGAAATTGATTTAGATGTAACTCTTGAAAAATACCAGATGGCTCGAAAATTTCTTTTTGAAATCCTCTCCAATTTTGCAAAACCGCTAGAGCTAAGAGTGGATGATTTTTTGACTGATGGAGCGAAAGACAGACTTGTCTTAGCCAGTGCAGGCGTTGCTAGAGATTTTCTCTCCATTTTCAGAAGGTCAATTGATATTGCCCGGGAGCGAGGCGGTGGGCCTAGAGGGCCCAAAATTGGAGCAGAGGATGTAAATGTCGCTTCAGGGGAGTACGACACATATAAAAGGGAAGATTTTAACCGTGACGCTACAGAGGATAGTAAAGTTCTTAACGATTTATACGATGACATTTCAATATTTTGTTTGGAAAAAATAAACACCAACTGTTTTTTGATTAACAAAGACTCAACAAGCGCGAATGTGAATCTCTTGCATGGATTAGTAGATTTAAAATTACTGCACTTAGTCCGCTCGCGAGTCACAGTAAGTGGCCGCCCCGGCTTAATATATGAAGCATACATGCTTGATTTAAGCCGATATACTGGTGCAAGAAAACAAAGGGAATTTAAGATTGTTGAATTTTGGAAATCCTCTTCTACTGAAATTTTGCGCCGAGCCTCTATGATTTATGAAATTTGATTTTACTTTTTTTCAAAAATTGTCCCTCATGAAGGTCTCCAACTAACATTTTTGAATTCTTTTCTTATGAAAATAGGCTTGTTTTTTTAATTTACTTGTTTCGATATTATCCAGCGCTAAATTACAGGTGCCTACCCTAGCCCTCTCCCCTATCAAAACCGTGCTGAAATCCTTCCGTTAGTATGAAAACCCGCCTACCGAAGCCAAGGCACACCCATGAACAACCCCATGACATTTGTTGAGCGAGCCGCGCGGCGGTATTAGTAGCGCTTGGAGAGCCCCTCTCATTCAATCCACCACCACTGAACGCCTTCGCGTGGCAGAACACCCCATAACCAGGACACTAGGGTGCGCCCTACCCCCTCGCATTTTCTCCTAAAAGCACCCACATTAAATCCATACAGGCCCTCCCCCGGCGCCAATGCGCCAATGGGGAGGTTTTTTTTATGCTGAAATTCGATCATGTGGGTTTTTTGGTCCAGAACGCCGACGGCAAGCGGGAGATGATGGAGGATCTTCTGGGTTTCGATTTCCGCTATCGCCTGGTGCGCGAGGCGGCGGACAACACGAATATTCTGGATTTTTATGATTACGAGGGGGGCGCTATCGAGCTGGTCCAATCCTCAAACCCCGAGTCGATGTACAACCGCTTTATTCGCGAAAAGGGCGAGGGCATTCACCATATCGCCTTCGAGGTCGATGACCTGCGCGGGACGATGGCCGAGTGGAAGGAAAAGGGTGTGCGCTTTGCGATGGACCCGCCGCTCGGGGCCTCGGGCTCGCGGCGGGCGATCATCACCTTTACCGAGCCCGAGAGCACGGGCGGGCTGGCGATTGAACTGTGCCAGGCCTTGGCGCCGGGCGAATTGAACCCCGACTGGGTGCAAAAGCCCCCCTCGCCGATGGTGGAGCCCGCGCCGGCCGAGACCGTGCCGGCCGAGACCGTGCCGGCCGAGACCGCGCCAGCCGGGGCGGCGGCGGATCTCCCCGAGCCGGACTGAAATTGATCCGCACCGGCTCCCCATTCCGCCCGCCTCTGCGGCGGGCGAGGAGAGCTGATTCCTTCCCCAAATCCCCGCTACCCTGGCCCCGCCGAGAATGATTCGGCGGGGCTCTTTCCTTTTGCCGCCAGCGACCTTAAAAAAATGTGATCTGTGCTAAAATCATTCCGTAGTATGAAAGCCCGCCCACCAGAGCCCAAGGCACACCGATGAACAGCCCCACGACGTTTGTTCAGAACACGGCTCGGCGCTTTCGGGAGAGTATTAGGGAAACCGAGCTGCGCGGGGCATTGCTGTTTGTTCGGGCAAAGGCAGGGGCGGCGCTGCTGATTTTGTTGATGGTGGCGGTGTGGCTGGTGATGAAGCCCGCGAATATCCCCGAGCGGGTGGCCTACAAGGCGGTATTGGGGGCGTTCATGGCGCTCCAGTTGGGGCAGCTTTTCTTGCTCCGGCGGGAGATGTATGCGCAATGGATGCCCTATCTGTTTGTTTTCCTTGAGATGGCGACCCTCGCCCTGGCTCTGTTGGTGCCCAATCCACTTTTCACCGAGGCCGGGCTTCCGCCTCAGGTGATACTCCATTTCAACAATGTGTTGCCGATGATGCTGTTGATTGCGGGAACGGCGCTGGCCTATTCGCCGGCGCTGGTCCTCTGGTCGGGGGTGTGCGCCAGCCTTTTCTGGAGCATCGGGGTGGCCGCGGCCTGGCGCCTTCCCGATACGCTAACGCTCCTGAGCGAGCCTGCGAGTGATATTGCCAACGCGAGCCAGTTCCTCGCCTTTGTCTATCGATATAATTTCGTGGACGTCTACGGGTGGATTCGCGATGTGGTGGTGCTCCTGTTCACCTCGGCGATTCTGGCGGTAGCGGTTCACCAGACGCGGCGCTTCATGCGCGAGCACGCCGCCGCCGAGCGCCAACGGGGAAATCTGGCCCGCTATTTCTCCCCCAATATGGTGGATGAGCTGGCGGCCTCGGAATCCGCTTTCGGTGAGGCGGCCCAGCATGAGGTGGCGGTTTTATTTGTGGACATCGTGGGCTACACGGGGCTTGCCCAAAAAATGGCGCCCGAGGGGGTAATGCTTTTTCTACGAGAATTTCATCGCCGGATGGAGACCGAGGTTTTCGCCTTTGGCGGGACGATGGATAAATACATTGGCGATGCGGTGATGGCCAGCTTTGGCGCCCCCCGCCAGGGGGAGCGCGATGCGGCGGATGCGCTGGAATGCGCCCGCGGGATGATGCGCACGATTGCGGCATGGAACGCCGAGCGCGCGACAAGCGGAGAGGAAGCCGGGCTACCGCCCGTTCGAATTGGCATCGGCCTTCATTTCGGGCTGGCCGTCATGGGGGATGTGGGCAGCGAGCGCCACGCCTCGTTCGCGGTATTGGGCGATACGACGAATACGGCGAACCGCCTGGAGGGCCTCACAAGGGAGCTTGATGTGGATGTGGTGGCGAGCCAGGCGTTTCTCGATGCCGTCCGTAGTGAGATTAAAATCGTGGACCGCCGGGGCGATGTTAATGCGGACAGGAGGGTTGCCCCGCCTGCCGTTGTGGCGCGTTTGGAAGAAGAGCGACGGGGTGCCGTAGAAGATCGCAGGCGCGCGCCTCGCTTGAGCACAGATGAGTTGCTCACAGGATTTGTCGATGCCGGGGCGCAGGCGCTTCGGGGGCGCGAGGGTGCGCTCAGGCTTTGGACGCTGAAAGCAGATTCGGCCTCCGGGCAGAAATCAGGCTGAGAAATTATTTTCTGGAGGTTTATTTTTTCCATAAGGGGTTTCGACATGGAGTTAGCGGGCAAGGTGGCGCTCATCACGGGCGGGGCGCAGGGCATCGGGGCGGCAACGGCGCGTCTTTTTGCCCGAAACGGGGCGCAGGTGGCGGT
>JABJAL010000061.1 GCA_018669005.1 Nitrospinaceae bacterium | reverse complement strand
TCATGGTCTGGAGAGGCGCGAGGTTGCCGTTGTGGCCGTTTAGAAAAAATATTTTTTTGAATCCCCCGCGCACAAAACAGTCAGCAATATCAGAAATACAATTCATAAAGGTTTGTGGCTTAAAGCTGATCGTTCCCGGAAAAGTCTGCCATGTCTCCGAATAGCCATATGGCAGAGGCGGCGCCACCAGACAGCCAGTGCGCTCGGCCACCGCCTGGGCAATTTCGTAGGCGCTCAATATATCGGTTTTAAGCGGAAGGTGGGGACCATGCTGCTCAGTCGAGCCCACAGGCTGAATCACCACCGGGTTTTGGGGAAGCATGTCTCGAATTTCCATCCACGTCATTTCGTTTAAAAGCATAGCAAGCGCTCCTCATTCCTTAGGAATCGGGCGGCGCCTCCTCCGTGCACTTCGAAATTGCGGAAGCGAATGCCCCCGATCGCCGCCCGTGTTAAAATAAGAAAATATCCAGAACCACAAGATATATGGCACAGAGCAAAGAGCCAACTCGGCAAATGTGAGTTCGAGCTATCGGGAGGAATCAACTGAAATGACAGCTATACCAGACGCAAACGAGGCCGCACAAAAAAATCTCGAGAGCTTCACCCGGCGGGCGGCAAAATTCACCCAAAAAACCGGGGGGCAAACGCTCGTTCCGTTGCGCGAGGTCCTTGAGGGAATTGCTTTCCCCGCCGGGGGGTGGGCCGCGGATTTTGGAATTGGCACTGGCAACTCGGCCATCCCCTTCATTGAGGCCGGTGGCCGCGTCATCGGCGTGGACATCACCCCCGCAATGGCCCTGACGGGGAAAAAGCGCCTGGCAGACGAGGGCCTTGGGCATGGCGCACACTTCACCATCGCGCTCTGCGAGCAAACCCCCATCCCGGACGCTGCTGTGGACTGCGCCATTTGCCGAAACGTTTTTCATCATCTAGCCAACCCGGATGATGTCGTGCGCGAAATGTCGCGTGTCGTCCGCCCCGGCGGCCATGTCATCGTGATGGATCACTGTTATCCCGACAGCGACGTCGAGCGTGCGCGCATCGAGGAGATTGATCATATCCGCGAGCCCGAGATGGTTCGCATCCTTTCACCCAAGGATTTTCGGGGAATTTACGCGGCGTGCGGCCTTGAGGTTACCGAGGTCGAAACGATGAACAGACGGGACACTTTCGACAACTGGATCTCAGGCGCCGAGACCGGCGAGGCAACCATACGAGAAGTCCGCGAGGGGGTGGAGCGCCTGCGCGACGAGGGCGGGGAGAGTTGGCTGCTGCCCGAGGGCGAGGGAGACGATCTCTCCCTTCTTAGATGGGACGCCATCGTGGTCGGGAAAAAGCTCTAACATCTGAACCCAAAATCTATGCGCCAAATATTTTAATATTTCTAAAAACATAAGGAGCCGCATAATGAGCAAACCGGTGCGAAGAATACTCACAGGGCATAACGAGGAGGGCGAGTCGGTAATACTTGAAGACCAGGAAAATCCGAATGACGTGGAAATCAAGGGCATCTCCGGCTTCATCTGGCATGAGCTTTGGGCGACGGACGGCGCTCCCACCTCGAACGAGGGAAACGCCGACGCTGCTGACAGGCCACTTAGTCTTGCGCCCCCCGATACGGGAAATGTTTTTCGAATTATCGACATGCCGCCCGACTCGGTGCGCTTTGGGGACGGGGTGGACAAAAACAACACCACTTCCCAGTACGGCGGGAGCGATGCATACGCGGCAGGGGCCGCAAGTCGCCATCCCGGCTTTCATAAAACGCGAACCGTCGATTACGCCATCATCCTGGAGGGTGAGGTCTATGCCATGATGGATGTCGGCGAGACGAAGATGGGCCCCGGCGATGTACTCATCCAGCGAGGGACGAACCACGCCTGGTCCAACCGGAGCGATGCACCGTGCCGTATCGCATTCATCCTAATCGACGCCGAGGCGCTGCCCGAATAATCGGCGCTCCACAGACAAATCAACGAAATATTTTAAACGGAGACTACAATGAACTCTGAGGCCGATGCGTTAATCAAGAAGATCAAATCCTCACGTGGCTGGATACTCCCCGAGCAGGAGTTCATGGCCCGCCGCGACATCGATTTTTATCAGCGACACAATGAAAAACTCGATCACTTCATGACGCGCGAGGGCGCTCTTTCGAAAAAAGTCCTCGAACTTCTCTTTATCGTTGCGCTTTGCGTCCGGCTACCGGCAGAGGAATCTCAGACTTACATCAAAAATCACATCCACCAAGCCTTCGAGCACGGCGCAACCGAACAGGAGATATTAGAGGCCGTCGAACTCGTAATATTCCCCGGCGG
>JABJAL010000060.1 GCA_018669005.1 Nitrospinaceae bacterium | reverse complement strand
CCTTGTTGCCCTCGGGGGGAGGCTTAAGGCGATCAACCCTTATCTTCGTGATTTTCATGACGGCCCTCGGGGATTCTGTGTCAGCACTATGTCAGCACGAGGCATCGAAATGCCGGGAATTCAGGGGAACATCATGCCCTGGAAACCCTTTGTTTGTCTAGGTATATCAAGGGAAAGGGAACTGTAGGGAATTCAGGTTATCTGACTGGCAGTCATGAGGTCAGGGGTTCGATCCCCCTCAGCTCCACCACGCAGTCATTGTAATTTTTTTATACGCAGTACCTAATACCTTTAGGCCCCGAATCCCCCACGGTTCGGGGCTTTTTGGCTTTCGGGTTCTCTTGTCTGCGGCGCAGAGACGGCAATATCCAAGAGATTGAGTCCCTGCCCCCCGAACGTCTCTACTGGCCTGTTTTTGGGTCGCACATGGGAGAGCCCCTGCCAGATTGTATCTTGGATACTGCGGAAATCTTCAGGCAGAAAATTAAAAAAGGTGTAAAAAAAGAGGGGAGTGGGGAATCCTTTGGACTTCAAAACTCAACGTTCCGTTTCCTCGCCTCAGGAAAACGAGTACCAGGTGCCGCGGCCGGCGCCATGTCTTGTTAGATGCCCCTTCTCCGCGAGAGAGCGGACATGATCCTTTATCGTGTTTCTGTTGACGCCAGTAACTTTCCCTGCTTCGCTGATCGTCACGCGGCCATGCTCGCGGGCTATTTCCATGATTCGAATCGAGAGTTCGGGTAAATCCCCAAGCAAAATCCGCTCCCGCTCAATCTTTCTCTCAAGCTGATTCTTCTGCTGTACCAAAGCTTTGAGGAAGTAAAGGACCCAGGGTTGCCAGTCCGGTTCGTCCAATCTGATTGTGCCCTGCGTTTGGCGAAGGGCGAGATAATAGGATTCCTTGCTTTTTTCGACCACGCTCTCTAGCGAAGAATAGGGGACATAAGAATAACCGGCGCGAAGCAAAAGCATGGTAGTCAGAATTCGAGAGAGGCGTCCATTGCCATCCTGAAACGGATGAATTTCAAGGAACACAACGGTAAAGATCGCAGCGGCGAGAATTGGATGATGTGAGTTTTCCTCAAGGCTCTGATGAGTCCAGCCTATCAATTCAGTCATGAGACGAGGTGTGTCAAATGGCGAGGCCGTATCGAATAAAATCCCCAAGCTCTCGCCGTCCGGACCAAAGGCTTCAACATGATTTGGAATTGTCTTGTATTCGCCGCGATGTCTCTCGTCTTTGTCTGAATATTTTAATAGGTCGCGGTGAAGTTGTTTGATGTGGTTTTCGGTGAGGTCGATCGCTTCCCAGTTTTCAAATACGCCGTCCATGGTTTCAGCGTAACCGGCGACCTCTTGCTCGTCCCGTGTGGAGAATGACCTGATTTCAATATTGGAGAGAAGTTGCTCCACCTGGCGATTGCTCAGCTGCGATCCTTCTATGCGTGTCGAGGAGCCAATGCTTTCGATTGTGGCCACACGCCTTAATTTTGAGAGCCGCTCAGGTGCGATTCGGCCGATGGCACGCCACGTACCTTTGAACTCATCGATTTCAGCGATGAGAGCCAAAATCTCGTGTGTGATCTGAAGTGATGATGAATTTATCATGGTATCCATTTTCCCATCCATTTCCATCCGATAACAACTTAGCGTATCTTTCCTACATTTGTCCATCCGTTTCCACCCAATTAGCTGGAAGGGTTAAAAATTCAAATTTCGCTGAATGTTTTGGGGAAAATCCCATAAAATATTGAAAAGTTGTAATTTGTTCTTCGCAGACTCCGTGCTAGGCAGTGAGGTCAGGGGTTCGATCCCCCTCAGCTCCACCACGCAGTCATTGTAATTTTTATATACGCAGCACCTAATACCTTTAGGCCCCGAATCCCCCACGGTTCGGGGCTTTTTGGTTTTCGGTCTCTCCCTTCTGTGGCAGAGAGACGGAATTATCCCAGAGTTTGGCCCTTACCCTCCAAAAGTCTCTGCTGGCCTGTTTGGGGGTCGCACATGGGAGGGTCTCTTCTCGATTGTACATTGCACACTCTTGAGATTTTCAGGAAGGATTCGCTATAGACCCTCAGAAATGAGGGTTCGTTGAGTTGCGACTACATTTTCATATTTTTAAAATCCGAATTCCGCTCGTTGTTCCTGCCAGTCCACGGGTAGGAGTTTTCTTTTGATCAGGCGTGATGTTGTTAAGTCAGGAGGCTGACTCCCTTCTAAAATGGCCTTCGTGATATCGGGTGCCAGGAAGGTCAGCCTGATGAGCCGGGTGAGATAGGATCGATCCATTTGTTCTCGTCTGGCGATTTGCCAGAGACTAAGGCCCCCTCCCGCAACGAGCATTTTCTTCATGGCGTGTGCCCGGACAATAAGATTGACCAGGGCAGGGTCGGGTACTCTCGGTTTTTCATTCTCGGTCTCCACGATCATTTTCATCTCAATTCCCCGTCTCTTGAGGTTAGCGGGAACCGAGAGGACTAGAGGAGAACTCTCCTCTGATTCTTCGTGTGCCGGAGGGATGTTTTCGTGCCCATCTTCAAAAACTTTAACGAGCCGAGCAGGAGAGAGATGGATGTCGATTCGGTCAGGATGGATCTCGATTCGGGGGATAATGGTCAAGAGTATGGAGCGAACTTTTGTCTTTGATAATCCATGCCACTTTTTGGCGAGAGATGTGGCCAACCCTAAAATTCTCTTTTGCTCGGTTCCCTTGAGGGAGAGCGCCTCTATGGCCTCAAACACTTGAGGGCGACTCCCTAAAAAATCCCAAACTTTTCGGATGACGATCTGCTCGATATCGTTTGCTGGTATTCGAAAGCCTCCATCATCCCTGTTCTTTGTAAAAAGTGACCTTGAGACATAGTAGCGGTAGCGCTTTTCTTTTTTGACGGCGTGGCTTGGCGACAGACGCTCTCCTCGTTCATCCCATAAAAGCCCTGCAAGAAGGCTGGTGTTTTTTGTTTTGGCTCCGCTCTTCTTGATAACCTCGTTTTCCTTGAGCAGGGCCTGTACCTTCTCCCAGAGCGCCTGGTCCAAGATGGCTTCATGCTCGCCCAGATAGCGATTTTCCTTATGGCGGATTTCGCCCAGGTACACCGGGTTATTGAGGATCTTGTAGAGCGCCCCTCGGGCGATAGGATTGCCACCCAGGAGCTTTCCGCTTTTAGAAATTCTTTTCTTGCTGACGATTCCCCTGATGTCGAGATCGTTTTTTAGCTTTCGAACGGAGCCAAGCCTGAGGTAGGCATTGAAGATATAGCGAACAGTTTCGGCTTCATCGGGATTAATTAAAATCTTTTTATCCGCCGAATTGTATCCAAGAGGGGAGAGCCCCCCCATCCACATCCCTTTTTTCTTTGAGGCCGCAATTTTGTCCCTGATCCGTTCCCCGGTGACTTCTCGCTCGAACTGGGCAAATGAGAGTAAGACATTGAGCGTGAGTCTTCCCATCGAAGTGGTTGTGTTGAAAGCTTGTGTCACCGAGACGAAGGAGACTTGCCTGTTATCAAATAGTTCCACCATCTTCGAAAAATCATTGAGCGACCGGGTAAGCCTATCCACCTTGTAGACGACAACGATGTCGATCTTTTCTTCCCCGATATCTGAAAGGATTTTCTGGAGCCCCGGGCGCTCCATCGTCCCGCCCGAGTAGCCGCCGTCATCGTAGCGCCCGGGCATAAGTTTCCAACCCTCATGCCTCTGGCTTGTGATGAAAGCCTCACAGGCCTCCCGCTGGGCGTCGAGTGAATTGAAATCACTATCCAGGCCTTCCTCGTGTGATTTGCGGGTGTAAATCGCGCAGATGAGTTTCTTCCTGGTTTTTGGAGATGAGGATTTATTCATGGCGGGCCTCGCTTCCGCTCAGGCCAAAAAACCTTGGCCCTGACCAGCGGGCGCCCGTGATCTCCCGGGCTATCCGGGAAAGGGATGGATAACGGCTTCCGTTAAATTCGAAGCCGTTATCAAGAGCGGTCACGCTGTAGGTCTTTCCGTGCCACTCGCGGACATACCGAGTCCCTGGCTTTGGCGCGGAAGGCGGAAGTGGTGTAGCCTTTCTTCCCTTACCAAAGCCTTCCACGAGCGAGCGGAGCCTCCTCGCCGTTTTCCGGTCTATGCCCCCATATGAAGCTTCCTGAAGATGATGGGCCACAGCCCGGGTGAGAAGGTCGCGGCTCATCTTGGGGGGAGGCGGGGAGCCGTAGATTTCGTGCCATTTCGCGCGGAACTTTTTAATTGTCCATTCGGCCAGGGCGGCGATTTCCTCTGAAATCTGGATCATATCGAGATTCTCCTTTCAGCCACATGGACGCTTCCTGGACGGAAAGAGTCAAGTGCTGAAATTGGCAAAATGGGGATAAATCAGAAGTAATCGGGGGAATTTTAAGGAAGAAAAGATCCTGGTGTATTCCCCCGGAATTGGGCGAATTAGTAATTCGCCATGCACAGGTCCTATTATTGCTGTGCACAGGGATAGCGTATTAGAGGAGCATACGTTCTAAATTATTTTTCTGGCTCGTATGCAGTGTTTTGCGAAGCATAGCGAGGTAATCGTTTGCGTAGGGAGGAAGGTGGACGTTAGTGCGGCGAAAAAGGCCGATGCGCTTTTTTCCAAATAGATGGGAGGCGTTTACGGCATGCCATCCATCCTTCGATTCGGGTCGTGGCCAGAGGGCATTTACGATGGCTACGCCCGCGCCGTTCACCACCGCATCGTTAATCAGGGAATAAGATGATGTTTCAAGGATAACATTAGCGCTTAAATATTCCTGCGAGAAGACCCCCTCGATGTGTTGCCTGTCCGCAGTGCCTTTCTCTAGAAGGACTAATGGATGTTGTGAAATTTCAGGCAGGGTTATATTGGTCCCCTGGCTTAAAGGATGACCCGGTGGACATAGGAGCAAATAGTCTGTGTCAGTCCATTCTTCAAAGGAAAAGCTTCCGTGCACTTCCGGCGATGAGCCAAAAGCGAAATCGACAGTACCATCCGAAACCAATTGAAGAAGGTCAGTCCATTTTCTTTCAAGTACTGAAATTTGTACATCCGGGTAACGCTCGCGAAATGTTAGCAATGCTTTTCGATGGTCTTTCAAAATTAGCATCGGTGCGGCCTCGGCGACGACGAGCCGACCGTGGGTTTCGCCTCGGAGGTGGCGCTCCAGTGTGTCGAGGGATTCGAAAAAGGGTTTGAGCCCATTAAAGAGATATTCGCCGCTGGGCGTAAGCTGAAACCTTCGGCCCACAATCCGGTATAGCTTAATTTGCAGATTATCCTCGAGCGCTTTTACCCGGATGCTAAGGGCTGGTTGTTGAATAGGGAAGGAAAGTTGTCTTGCGGCATGAGTAAACCCACCATATTTGGCCACATAATAAAAATACTCGAGTTGCCGTAAATTCATCATGGTATTTGCCCTCAAATAATTCTGCTTTAATTTAGGGGAAATTTATTCAAGCCATTTTAAGACAAACAGATAAATAGATGTATTTTGGATCGGAATCCCGCCCCATAGAGATGGCATATTATCTTGGAATCATTAAAAAAATCAATGATTATGATTTGACTTTTTGGCGTTGTGCTCACTCTGCGGGACGCTTATCTTTGTAGCATACCAATTTTTGCAAATGCCACACACATTTTATAGCTGGAATTATTGCCCCACTTTATTAATATTTCTCCCTTTTCTTAGGGAACTGGTGCTTATCCACGATAAATGGAGAAAAAAGATTGACGCAAAGCTATCTTAATCTTCGAGAGCAGACCCAATCGCGCGACAGAAGCCTGAGGGAGAAGGTGATGTCGCTCGAGGAAGCCTGCAGTTATGTGAACAACGGCGACCACGTTGCATTAGGCGGCTCGACGGCCTCACGCACTTCTACTGCCATGTTATGGGCGCTTATCCGCGCGAAGAAAAAAAAGCTGTCCTTTTCCCGGAGTATTGTCTCAACTGAGGGAGACCTCATCTTCGCTTCGGGCATCGGTAACCACATACTCACGAGCTGGTTCAGTCAAGGAATTGTATGGGGTGTTTCGCGCGTCATGCGCCATTTCACCGAAAACAAATTGGCGCGCTTTGAGGAGTGGAGTCACATGTCCATCGGACTCCGCTACCGGGCGGGCGCGATGGGCGTCCCGTTCATGCCCATGCGATCGATGATGGGCTCTGATGTTGCTGGCCAACTCGACAATTTGAAGGAAATCGATTGCCCATTCACGGGCGAGAAAATCATGTTGGTGCCTGCGCTGAATCCCGACGTCGCGCTCATTCATGTCCAACGTTGCGATGCTTTCGGAAACGCGCAGCTCGACGGTCTTACTTTCATGGACATCGACATGGCGATGGCGACCAACCGTGTCATCATCACAACCGAGCGGATTATCTCGAACGATCAAATCCGCCGGGCGCCGGATCAAACGAAAATTCCGTTTTTCACCGTCGATGCCGTTGTGGAGACTCCTTACGGCAGCGCCCCGCATGAGTGCTACGGCCTCTATGAGCCCCTGTTTTCCCACATGGACTATTACGCCGAGCTCACGCGAAAGGACCCTGTTGCGGGCGCGAATGAGTATCTCGAAAAATTTTACTACGGGCCTAAAAACTGGACAGAATATCTGGAGCTTATCGGGGTAGGGAACTTGCTGGATGCGTCCCGGAGGGGGAGGAGCATCTATGACGACTGAGACGAGAAACTGCACGGCATCCGAGCTTTTGTGTGTGATGAGCGCTCGCGCACTAGAAGATGGCCAGGTCGTTTTCGCCGGGGTGGGCATCCCGCTCCTGGCCGCTACGTTGGCCCAGCGCATGCACGCGCCCGGAGTTACGATTTTGTTCGAAGGGGGCACCATCGGACCTCATGTGGTTCCGGGCGAATTACCGCCCACGACGAATGAGCAGCGATGCACCCGGAAGGCCAATATGCTGGTCAGCATTACGGAAGTTTTACTCCTTTTGCAGCGTGGATATGTGGATGTGGGTTTCATGGGCGGCGCACAGATTGATCAATACGGAAATCTAAATAGCTCGCTTATCGGCTCTGTTGATGAGCCTACTGTCAGGCTGCCCGGCACGGGCGGCGGCAACGATATTGCAAGTCTTACGAAAATGATCGTCGCCATGCCCCAGGAAAAACGCCGCTTTGTGGAGAGCGTGGACTTCGTGACAAGCCCCGGATATTTGAAAGGCGGGACTAGCCGTAAAGATTCGGGGCTGGTTGCGGGCGGTATGCACCGGGTGGTGACCGACCTCGCGGAGCTGAGCTTCGATGAGGAGACGGGACGGATGAAAGTCCTCGATCTTCATCCCGGCGTTACTGCGGAGAAAGTTCAGGAAAATACCGGATTTGAACTCATTATCGGGCCGGACGTGGGCGTTACCGAATTGCCCACCGATGAAGAGTTGGCGGCTCTTCGCCATCTTGACCCCGACAAAGTTTATACGGCCTGAGCCTATTTTTTTAGGGGCAGCCATGAGCCAGGGAACAGCCATGACCGATGAAATCAGACAAAAGATTCTCGACGAAGTGGACTCGCAGCGCGAGGAAATCGTCGAACTCTTGATCACCCTCGTTCGCATACCGAGTGTTACGGGCGATGAGGGTGAGATCCAAAATTATATCGCGGGTTATTTGCGCGATATGGGGCTTGAGCCCGATGTCTGGGAATCCGACTGGGAGGCGCTCAAAAAACATCCCGAGTACGTGCCCGTTACCAGAGGCTACGAGGGGCGGCCCAACGTTGTCAGTGTGTTGAAGGGGTCGGGCGGGGGGAAATCTCTTCTTTTAAACGGGCACACCGACACCGTGCCGAACGGCCCGCCCGATGCCTGGGAGCACGGTCCGCTTTCGGCGGATGTGGTTGATGGCCGATTATATGGCCGCGGGTCCTCTGATATGAAAAGCGGCGTTGCCGCCATCATCATGGCGGCGAAATGTTTCTTGGACGCAGGTCTCAGGCCCAAGGGCGATGTCATCTTGGATTTTGTTGTGGATGAGGAATTGAGCGGCCACGGAACGCTGGACACCATACTGCGCGGATATACGGCGGACGCGGGAATTTGCTGCGAGACGAGTGAAAACGCGGTTCAACCCGGTTGTATCGGGCGCATCTGGTTCGAGATTCTCGTCAGGGGAAAAGCGGCGGGAATTCAGCGCCGCTACGAGGGCATAAATGCCATCGATCTGGGGTACAAGATCGTCCAGGCAGTGGCGGACCTGGAGAAAAAGCGTCTCGAAACAGTTTCGCATCCCCTATATCCCAATATCATAGACGCGATTCCCTGCATGGTGGGGTCGATGGAGGCGGGCAGTTTCCCGAGTGCGTTCCCGGACACCTGCCTATTAAAAGGCAGCCTCGCCACGGTGCCGGGCGAGGATCACGATGCGGCCAAGCAAAGCCTAGTCGATCAAGTGGCCGAAGCCGCTCAGGGCGATCCGTGGATGAAGGATCATCCGCCCGAGGTCAAGTTCGTGGGCTACTACGCTGAGTCCGCCGCCGTGGACCGTGACCATCCCATCGTCAAGACAGTTGCCGGATGCTACGAGGAAGTATCGGGTAAGACGCCTGAAATATCCGGGCGCCAGGGCGCGGCGGATACCCGTTTTCTAAATGGATTTGCCAATATTCCCACGGTCATTTTCGGGCCTGGCCCCACTACGCAGATGCATGCCAATAACGAATGGGTCGCGGTGGACGACGTCATCGATGCGACGAAAACGCTTGCGCTTTCCATCATGGATTGGTGCGGCGCGGAAATGAGGTAGAAATTCATGGTGGACAAAGAAGTGAAAATCGGAATTGCGATGCGGAACTTCACCGCATTTCCCGAACTTCCTGATGCCCAGGCGCTGATCGAATACGGCGTAAAGATGGAGACTTTGGGTTTCGAGTCGCTTTGGGTGTGGGATCATATTTTGCTGGGCGTGGAACCTCACTTTCCCATTATTGAATCGCTATCGCTGTTGACTGCGGTGGCCGCGCGAACTGATAAGATCAAACTTGGCACGGGGGTTCTCGTTCTACCTCTCCGGAACCCCTTGGTCCTGGCAAAGCAGCTCTCCAGCATTGATCAGATATCGCAGGGACGCCTCATCGTCGGCATGGCCTCGGGCTGGTACAAGCGCGAGTTTGACGCCGTCGGCGTGCCCTTCGAGAAGCGCGGCAACATCATGGATCAGAACATCGAGATTATGAACCGGCTCTGGACGGAGGACATGGTTCGCGCCGAATACGGACAGTACAACCTTAGAAACTCCGTCATGTTTCCCAAGCCGGTGCAACAGCCGCGGCCGCAAATTCTCATCGGGGGTTATGTGGACCGGGTGCTGAAGCGGGCCGGCCAAAAGGGCGACGGATGGCTCACGTATTTCTATACGCCGGAAAGTTTTACGGCTTCTTGGGAGAAAGTTTGCCGCTTTGCCGAGGAAGCCGGGCGGGACCCCGCTTCTCTTGAGAGTACGAATCAGCTGCCCATTATGGTTGGCGGCTCTCGCTCGGAAGTGGAAGGGCCCATGAACGAGTGGCTGAACACGGAATGGGACTATGCCGACTGGAGCGATTCCACCGCCCAAAGCGCCATCATGGGAACGGCCGATGAGTGCGTGGAGCAGATCCAGGTGCACATCGCCACCGGTGTGAACCGCCTGATTTTTGTCCCCTATAAATATGAAATGGAACAAGTCGATATTTTGGCGAAGGAAATTGTGCCTCGCTTAAAAGGTATTTGATCATCGCTTCCGCTGGACGGCTTTATCTAACGGAGGGGACCGATGCAAACGGCTGAACTTGCATGGGGTTCATTAAGCACATATAGCGAAAATATTTTCGAGGCTGTGGGTTTTACCCCCCTGGTCAAACTCGGCCGGGTGGCACGGGACGTGAAGCCGGATGTTTTTGCCAAAGTCGAGTGGTTTTCGCCCACGGGCAGTTTGAAGGACCGAATTTATGCACAGATGATTTGCCGGGCTGAGGAGCGGGGCGACTTGCGCGAAGGGAAAATAATCCTGGAGTGCTCCTCCGGCAACGCGGGAATAGCATGTGCGGCGGCGGCGGCAGTCAAGGACTACGGCTGCATTATCGTCATGCCTGAGATGATGAGCGCCGAGCGGAAAAAAATGATTCGCGCCTATGGTGCCGAACTCATCACGACGCCCGGCGGCGAGAGCGATGTGGATGTCGCTCTCAAACGGATGAAGGAAATGGCGGCCTCTGCGCCAGAGCGCTACTGGGTGCCGGGGGAGTTTGAGAATCTCGATAACGTGGATACCCACTACACGACTTCGGGGCCTGAAATTTGGGAGCAACTGGAAGGGAAAGTCGATGCCCTCATCGCTGCCGTTGGCACCGGCGGCTGGCTCACGGGTGTGGGGCGCTATTTGAGGGAGAAGAATCCGGCGCTCAAGATTTATGGGGTCGAGCCCACGGAGTCGCCGTTGATTAGCGGGGGGGTTTGTTGTGGACACGGCATCGCCGGCATAGGAGATGGATTAATCCCCAATATCTTGGACTTATCGTTGCTCGACGGGATCATCACGAGTTCCACCGAGGAGGCCCTCCGGTTGGCGCGGCGCACCTCACGCGAGGAGGGTTTGTTTTGCGGAATTTCGTCGGGCTGCAATTTGGCCGCTGCCCTGAAGTTCGCACGCTCGTATCCGGAGACGGACCGGATAGTTACGATTTTTGGAGATTCTGGACAGCGTTATTTTTCCACCCCTCTTTGCCACGATGAGTTGGAGATGGAAGCCGCTCTTCAAAACGTGGTGGAAGGCGATAGGGAGGAGATGCTGAAAAAGTTCCGAAAGACATGGGAAATCATTGATTGATACGAAATTGATTGTGAAATTTGTTGGGTAATTTTCATGGTTGTTAAAGAAGCGGAGTGTAAATCATATGGTCATTAAGCAGCGCGCTTGGGATTCTTTCCGCCGCTATTCGGAAAATATTTTCGATGCCATCGGCGGCACACCATTGGTCAGGCTTAATAAGATGAGTGCCGGGATAGAGCCGGATATTTTCGTTAAGCTTGAGTGGTATTCACCGACTGGCAGCCTCAAGGATCGCATCTACTTCAACATGCTTGCGAAAGCTGTAGAGCGCGGAGATCTGAAGACGGGCATGACAGTCCTGGAGTGTTCCACCGGAAATGCCGGGATCGCCTGCTCATTTGTTTCGGCGATGATGGGATACCCCTGCATCGTTGTGATGCCGGAAGGAATGAGCGACGAGCGTAAAAAACTCATGCGCGCCTATGGCTCTGACCTGGTGTTCACGCCTGGCGGGGAGAGTGATGTCGATCTTGCGCTAGAGAAACTCGAGG
Source organism: Nitrospinaceae bacterium (assembly GCA_018669005.1). NCBI lineage: Bacteria > Pseudomonadati > Nitrospinota > Nitrospinia > Nitrospinales > Nitrospinaceae > Nitrospinaceae bacterium. The sequence continues at coordinate 11,511 of JABJAL010000060.1, read as the reverse complement.
AGATTCGAGCCGCCGAGCCCGAAAAATACTGGGTGCCCGCCCAGTTCGACAACCTTGACAACAACGAGGCGCATTACCTGACGACGGGCCCCGAAATATGGGAGCAACTCGACGGCAAAGTCGATGCCGTTGTTGCTTCCCAGGGTACCGGTGGCTGGGTGAGCGGTGTTGGTAAATATGTCAGGGAGCGAAATCCGGATGTAGGTCTGTATGCGGTCGAACCCGAGGAGTGCCCTCTTCTGAGCGAGCGGGGCTGGGGTCCGCACGGGATCGAAGGCATCGGAGACGGTTTTGTCCCCAAGGCACTAGAACTGTCCCTCTTGAGCGGCATCGTGACGACAACGACTGATGAATCGATAGAAATGGCCCAACGGCTTGCACGCGAGGAGGGGATATTCTGCGGCATATCCTCGGGCTGTAATGTGGCGGCGGCGCTCAAACTGGGCCGGGCGCATCCCGAGCTCGGCTGCATTGTCACGAATATCAACGACACGGGACAAAGATATTTTACAACCGCACTGTGCGGAGAAGAAAAGCATGTCGATATCCCCGAGCGGGATCACGCTGTGGACGCTTACAGCGCGGCGGAACTGGATAAATACGCTCCCGAATGGGAAATTATAAACTAAATGCAACAAAAAAACTGGCAGGTCTTGAACTCATGATCTATATCCAAATTCTAATCAACAGCATTCTTCTGGGTGGAATTTACGCTTGTATCGCCGTGGGCTTTTCTCTCGTCTGGGGCGTGATGAATATCCTGAATGTTTTGCACGGCACATTCTTGATGCTGGGCGGCTACGTAACATACTGGATGTTCAAACTCTACGGTGTGGACCCGTTTCTTTCGCTGCCGCTCTCGGCTGCTGTCATGTTTGTAGTGGGATACTTCGTCCAGCGCGTACTAATTAATAAAATTGTCCGCGCTCCGATGTTCATGTCTCTTATCCTCACTTTCGGGCTTCAGATGCTTGTTGTGCGTCTGGCGATTTATTTTTTCACGGGTGACTTTCGATCGGTCCAGCCCTCGTATGCCAGTTTTTCTCTTAAATTTTTCGGATTGATAATTCCTTTCGTCCGGGTTGCCATTTTTGTTTTGGGGGTGGCTCTTACGGGCATCTTGTTTTGGTTCATGGCTAGAACGCGTACGGGCCGGGCGATTCGTGCCACACGAATGGATCTGGATTCAGCCCAGTTGATGGGAGTCAATATCGGCAAAATCTATGCCATCACCTACGGCCTGGGTGCAGCTGTAGCGGCTACCGCGGGCTCGCTCGTCAGCGTGGGATTTGCCATCTCTCCGGTAAGTGATGTCGAGTTTTTATCCAAGTCCTTCATCATCTGCATCATCGGGGGGCTGGGAAATATTTCAGGGGCGCTCGCGGGCGGATTGATACTTGGATTGGCCGAAAATTTTGGCGCCCTGTATCTGGGGCCCGGTCTTCAGAACGCCGTTGGATATGCACTCCTTATTCTGGTGCTCTTTATCCGTCCGTCAGGCCTGCTGGGCCGCAAGGGATTTGAATAACATGTTTAAGCCTTGGTCAATTATTCAGTGGATTTTGATGGGGATGGGGGTGTTTGCCCTGATTTTTTTACCCTCGTTTTCGGAAAACGACGTTATCCGCACCTGGATGGACATTTTGATGATCGCCATTCTGGCCACGAGTTGGAATTTCATCGGCGGGTTGACGGGATATCCGTCGTTCGCGCCGGCGGCTTTCTTTGGTCTGGGGGCCTATGTCACGGCGATCATGATGAACGCAGGGTTTAACTTTTTCGTCACTCTTGTCTTCGGCGCCTCATTTGGCGGAATGGTTGCGCTGCTGCTCGGGATTCCCATCCTGAGGCTCCGCGGGCACTACTTTGCAATCGCCACGTTTGGGGTGGCCGAGTTTTTCCGCGAAATAGCCGATAACCTCCGCATCACCGGCGGAGGAGACGGCATCAATCTGCCTCAAATTATCGGGGGGCCGGACTACTTTACACGCTTTTTTTATTTCTCGATGTTGGGTGTCGCTGTTATGGCGTTTTTGGCGCAGTACTTCGTCACTCGTCATCGGCTGGGCTATGGCCTGGTGGCGATTCGCGAGAATGAAGATGCGGCGGCGATGACCGGAATCAACACCACGAAGTATAAAATCATCGCTTTTGTCCTTTCGTCCATTTTTCCTGCGATGGGCGGCGGGGTGTACGCCTACCGCGCGGCTTTTTTGGAGCCTTTCGACGTATTCGACATATTATTTTCGATTAAGGCCATCGTGATGTCCATGCTGGGTGGCGCGGGTACCGTCATGGGTCCCCTTGTGGGGTCATTTATCATGGAATATCTGGCCGATTTTCTTTGGAGCGAGTTCACGGAATTTCATAGCGTGCTGTTGGGGCTCATCATCGTGTTGATTGTTCTCTTTCTCCCCCGTGGGTTGATGGCGCTCTTTCAAGAGTTGCGGCTCAAGGGCTGGAGATCGCTGGGGTCAATACTGCATAGCAACATTCAGAGGTTCAGGGTATGAGCGAAGTGTTGCTCGAAGGGCGAGCGGTTTCAAAACGCTTTGGCGGTCTAACTGCGGTGTCTAATGTGGATTTCACCGTATTTAAGGGCGAAATACTCGGCCTTATCGGGCCCAATGGAGCGGGAAAAACTACGCTCTTGAATTGTATTACGGGCTTCGACTCACCCAACGGCGGCGAAGTATTATTTCGCGGGACGAGAATCGAATCGCTCAAGCCGCACGTCATTACCCGGATGGGCGTCGCCCGGACATTTCAAATCGTTCAACCTTTTCCGAATCTCACCGTTCTGGACAATGTCACTATGGGGGCTTTGTTCGGCTCCGAAAAAGCCCAGAAGGAAGTAAGGCTGGCCCATGCCGTCGCGGAGGAGAAGCTTGAAATGGTCGGCTTAATCGATAAGGCGGATAGCCTCGCCTCGCAGCTTACTCTTGCCGAGCGAAAGCGTCTTGAATTCGCAAAATCCCTCGCCACGGACCCCGAAATCCTTTTGCTCGATGAAGTAAACGCGGGCCTCAATCAGACCGAAATTCAAAGTGCGATTTCTCTTATTCAGAAAGTAAGAGACCAGGGAGTAACGGTACTTATCATCGAGCATTTGATGAAGGTCATTATGGACCTCTCAGATCGCGTCATCGTTCTCCATCACGGAGAGAAGATTGCCGAGGGTGCGCCGCGGGAAGTGACGGGCGATGAGCAGGTTATCAAAGCATATTTAGGCGAGAAGTACGTTGCCATGATGGAAAAACTGAACTAAGGCGGGACGGAATTATGTCGAAGGTGCCGGATAGCGGCTCAAGTTTGTTGGAGGTTCGGGATCTCAAGGGTGGGTACAGAGATGTGCAAGTCCTTTGGGGCATCGACCTCGAAGTGAAGCGTGGGGAAATTTTAGCGATTGTCGGCAGCAACGGTGTCGGAAAGACAACGTTTTTGCGAATGCTATCCGGTGTGCTCCCTCGTCAATCGGGATCGATAACTTTTGAAGGTGAGGATCTGGATGGAATTGGTCCCGATGGTGTCGTGTTTAGGGGAATTTCCCATGTGCCCGAGGGTCGCCGTCTTTTTGCATCGATGAGTGTCAAGGAAAATCTCTTGATGGGAGCGTTTGCCCGAAATTTGCCGGACAGTGAATTGAGTGTCGATCTTGAACGGGTATATAGCTTTTTCCCGCGATTGGCGGAGAGAAGAGGTCAACTCGCGGGCAGCATGTCGGGGGGCGAGCAACAGATGTGCGCGATAGGCCGCGGTTTGATGGCACGGCCCAAGCTCCTTTTAATCGACGAGCTATCTCTTGGCCTGGCGCCCCGGCTGGTGGAGGAGCTTTGCGGATTTGTTGAGCAAATTAACGAGGAAGGGGTGGCCATTATACTTGTGGAGCAAGATGTTCTGACGGCCTTCGAACTTGCCAGCCGGGCGTATGTATTCGAAACAGGTCGGGTGGTTATGGAGGGTGCCACGGATGAATTGCTGGAAAACCCCGAGGTGAAAAAAGCGTACTTGGGCATCTAGCCCGATAGTTTGGAATCAGAGCCCGTAGAAAGGGCATTGCGCGTATGCATTGCCTGATGATGCGGCTAACCAAGAGGGAGGTGCAGTATGAAAAGTCGAGGATTGTTGTTTGCTCTCGTTGCCGTTTTCTTCTTCTCGCTGAGTTTTGCCGGGAACCCTGGTCTTCAAACGGCTGAAGCGGCAGGCATGATCAAACTGGGCGCCGCGCTCCCACTCACGGGTCCTTTAGCCACGGAGGGGAAGAAACAGCGGGCGGGATATGAAATTTGGCGCGAACGCGTAAACGCCCAGGGTGGCATAAATGTCGGCGGCAAAAAGATGAAGGTGCAGATAGTCTACTACGACTATGAAAGTAAAACACCGACGGCCACCAAGCTGGCCGAGAGGCTCATTACCCGGGATAAGGTGGACCTCATCCTCGGCCCCTTCGGAAGCGGAGCGACAAAATCCGTTGGCGCCATCACTGAGCGCTATCAGATACCCCTGATCGCCCCGGTGGCCAGCTCCGAGCCTATTTTCAGCCAAGGCTACAAATACATGTTCGGGTTGCTGGCGCCGAACTCTTTTTTGCCCAACAACTTCTTTGATCTTCTCAAAAAGCAGAACCCGAGGCCAAAGACGATGGCCTTTGCCACGCGGAACGACTTTTTCCCACGCTATATCACCAAGGCGATTCGTTCGCAGGCGAAGAAACACGGATTTACGGATGTCTACTATGCCGAGTTTCCCAAAGACTCAAAAGACCATTCCACCTGGCTCACGGTGGTGAAGAGCAAAAAGCCGGACGTCCTGATGGTGGCGGGCTACCTACCGGACTCTCTGCTCGCGACGAAGCAGGCGAATGAGTTGGGCGTCAAGCCGAAAATCCTGTTCACCATGGTAGGGCCGGTTTATTCGCAGTTCACCGACTCGCTCGGTTCGACCGCGAACAATATTCTAACCGCAGCCTGGTGGGGAGAGGCGCTGGATTATAAGGGCAACTTCATTGGAACCGCCCAGGATTTCGGCAAGATTTGGAGAAAGAAATTCGGTAAGGAGCCGGACTATGTCGCGGCGGCTTCGACGGCGGCGGGTATTGTGGTCCAGCGGGCAATCGAGGCTGCCGGGACACTCAATAAGAAGAAAGTCCGGGATGCCATCGCCAATACCAATCTCCAAACTTTCTTCGGTCCTGTGAAATTCGATAAGCGTGGCCAAAACACTGCGAGCGCCATCGTTCTCTTCCAGGTGCAGGGCGGAAAGCGCAAGACGGTAGGGCCGCCGAGCGTGGCCAACGGCGCATTTAAATACCCCAGATAACAATCATCGCCGGGCGGGTGTGCCGCTATTGATGAATGGCGGCACACCCTTTGGAGAGGAGATCGAAATGCCGACTATCCGGCTGCCGAACGATGACGAAGTGCCCGAAGCGGCCAGAGAGCTGGTTAAGCGGATCAAAATTCGCGAGAAGCGCGTGTTCGGGATCGATACGCTTTCGAACGTCTGGCGGGCGATGGCCCATCATCCCGAATACATGCACGCGAACTGGGAGCGCTCCCGGGCCACCATGCAGCGGGGCGATGTACCCCCGCTCATCAAAGAGATGGTCGCCTCGTCGGTTTCGATCATGAATGCGTGCGAGTACTGAATGGACTCCCATATCGCCGCGGTCATGCGGATGGGAATCGACGAGAAAGGAATTACCGAGCTGATCGGGCTTGCGGATCACGTATCGGGAATGAACAAGGTCGCCTTCGGTCTCCTTCTGGATGAGGAGGAGGGGGGAGGGGCGCCGCTCTTGCCCTATCCGGAGGAGAGCGAAATCGAGCCTTCTGTCCTCGAGATGCTCTCCGAGGTGGAGGAGATGGAATCGGCCCGGCTGGGCCGGCCAGGCGTACCAGCCTACTGGCGCTCCCTGGCCCGGAACCGGCATTACTTCGAATCGACATGGAAAAAGCACAGACTCATGCTGGATGGGGGAGTGCTCGATATAGAAGCGAAGGCGGCGGTGGGCCTGGGTGTGAGCGCGACGAATGGGTGTAAATTTTTTGTTCGCTATTTTCACGCGGCTTTAGTAAACGCAGGCTGGGATTCGGGACGCATCCTCGAAATATTCGGAGTGGTCGATCATTACAACGGCTTTAATACGCTTGCGACCGGGATGCAGATTGAGTCGGATATCAGGCCGTAAATCGAAAAAATAATCAGTCCGAGAAGGATGAAATATGGATTATGTGTGTGTGCTTCATCCGTAGATGAAGCTTTATTAGCCGCCGAATCGGGCGTCGCCTTCGTGGCAGGTGGGGTTATACAAAAATGAACTCAAAAATGAATGCCCGCGTCGTCGGCCAGCGTATTCCTTCCATCGATGCGGCCGAGAAGGTGACTGGATCGACGATCTATATCAATGATCTTTCCCTTCCCGGCGAACTCGTGGGCAAGGCGCTCAGGAGCCCGCATCCCCACGCAAAGATATTGAACGTCGATACATCCAGGGCGGAGCGTTTGCCCGGGGTGGCGACGGTGCTTTCGCGGGACAATACGCCGGACACGTTCTTCGGTATCAACGTTAAGGACGAAACCGCGTTCTGCCGGGAGAAGGTTCGCTACGAAGGCGATGAAGTGGCCGCCGTCGCTGCGGTGGACGAGGACACCGCGCGGGAAGCACTCTCGCTGATCGAGGTGAAATACGAAATTCTCCCTGCAATTGTGGACCCTTTCGCCGCCATGGAGGAGGGCGGTCCTCTCGTGCACGATGCCGTCGCCGGAAACATGGCCAATCAATTCCATATCAAGCGAGGCGGAGTCGACGAGGCGTTCGAGAGCGCCGAGGCCGTTTTTTCGGATGAATTTCATACTCATCTGGCGCATCAGGCCTACATCGAGCCGACTGGTTGCGTTGCCCAATGGCACCCCAGCGGGCGAATTTCGCTCTGGGGCTGTCTCCAGTCGGTTTTCTTGATTCGCACCTTCTTGCTTTCCCCTGTCATGGGAATGCCGGCGGACGATTTTCGAGTGACGCAGACCAAACCTGGGGGCGCCTTCGGCGGAAAGCTCGACGTGAAGGCCGCGCTGATGGCGGCCATGCTCAGCCAGGCGGCTCAAAAGCCGGTGAAGTTCATCCTCTCCCTTGAGGAAGACCTTACTTCCATGCGGCCTCGGATGCCGGTCCATATCTCCCTCGAATCCGCCTGGAAGAAAAACGGGGCGCTGGCCGGAAAGCGGGTTAAGATCGTGGCCGAAAATGGTGCCTATTGCTCGCTTTCGCCCGCCATCATGAGTTCCATCGCGCTACGCACCGACAATCTTTACAAAACTCCGGCGGTGGAAATTGAGGGCAAGCTCGTTTATACGAACGTCATTCCTTCGGGGCAGATGCGGGGCTTCGGCAACGTCCAGGCCACTTATGCTTGGGAGAGCCACCTCGACAATGTGGCCGACGGCCTAGGGATCGATCCGGCTGATCTGCGTCTTCAAAACTACACCGAAAAAGGGGATGTCTCCTTGCACGGCTGGAAGATCGAAAGCTGCGCAGTGGCCGAGGCCACCAAATATGTGGTCGATAAAATCGATTGGAAGGCCAAGCGTGCCCGGGGCGGCAAGGGGCGCGGGGTCGGCCTCGCAAGCTGCATCCACGTTTCGGGCAACAAGGGCTTTTCCGCTGCGCTAGGGCCTGACGGCACAGACCCTTCGAGCGGTGTGGTTCGAATCGACGAAAAGGGCCAAGTGGAGATATGGTCGGGTGAATCTGATCTCGGTCAGGGCTCGGCGAGCGTGATGGCCTACATCGCTTCCGAGGTGCTGGGAATCCCGGTCGCACGGTTTAAAGTGCCCCCGACCGATACGGGATATATGCCTTTTGGGATGGGAGCTTTTGCTAGCCGAATCACCCTCATCGGCGGCAACGCCGTCAAACTCGCGGCCGAGGACGCCCACAAGAATCTGCTTGAAGCAGCCGCTGAGGTGATGGAAATTCCTGCCTCCGACCTTGAGATAGTAGAAGGCGAGGTGATGGCGAAATCCCTCCCGGACCGGAAAATGCCGGTGGGGGAAGTTGTTCGAAAGGCCGGGAACATTATCGAGGGCAACGGAAAATGGCTGGCCGGGGGCGATGTTCTGGACGATCAAAAATACGGCAACCCCTCGACAACTTACTCTTTCAGCACCCACGCCGCCGAGGTCGAGGTTGACATGGAAACCGGGGTTGTCTCTGTGATCAAGATTTACGCCGGACACGATCCGGGCCGTGTCATCAACCGGCTCGGCGCGGAGGGCCAGGTCGAGGGCGGTACGGTCCAGGGGATGAGCTACTCCATGCTGGAAGGGCTTTCTCCGGACGCCGGCCATCTGCGCGGCAGGAATTTTCACGACTACCTCATCGCCACCTCAATGGACGCCCCCCCGGTGGAGCACGATTTTTTCGAATCCATGGACCCGCACGGTCCCTTCGGGGCGAAGGGTCTGGCCGAGGTGGCGATAAATCCCATCACCGCCGCCATCTGCAACGCCATCTATCACGCAACCGGCGGCGCGAGGATCCACTCCTTGCCGATCTCGCCCGAGCGCGTACTCGAAGCCATTGAGGACGCCCGGGAGAAAGAGTAGGGATAAACCAGCGGAAAACCAACACAGGTGTTTGGCAGGGGGGTGTCTTTCAGGACCGATCTAGGAATCAGTGAATTCGTTTTTGCTGTACTCCGTTGCGTCCATCTTCTCGCCAAATTCGACGACGAGGTCGCGGATGAGTCGGAACCGAGGTATTGGCTCGATGACCATTCCGTCTTCCAGTGGAATCTGGCATGAAAGCATAGATTTTCCGTTCACGAGCATCTGGCAGGTTCGGCAGTCCTCAACCCGGCACGACCAACGAACAGCAAGAGAATGATCTATTTCCTCCTGGATGTACCGAAGCGCATCGAGAATCTTTATGCCCCTCCAGTACGGGACGGTATATTCTTCTAAGCGCCCTCCGGTCTCGCCTGCGTCCGGGTCCTGCCGGTGGACTTTAATCCTTAATGTGCGGTCGCTCATTGACAACTTCCCTTGGGTCAATCGTGGTGACGTGAACGGGTTCGGTATGGGTAGCCATGGCGCCGTTAGAATCCTTGTGCAGATAGATATTCTTGAGCCAACTCTCGTTGTCCATCGCCATGCAGTCGTCGCGGAGGTGGCAGCCTCGGCTCTCGTTACGCTCCAGCGCCGCCCGCGCGACAAGTAGGCATGTGTCCAGCTGGCGCGGCAGGGTGACGGCGGTTGCCCATTCAAGATTGAAGGTTTTGGGTTTTGTGCTCAGCTTGAGGCGGGGAAGTTTCTCCGTCTTGGCTTCCTCAAACCAGGAAATGGCCGATTCGAGGTTTTTTTTGTCGCGAATGATGCCGACTTGATCCCACATTTTTTCCTGCATCTCGATGCGAAGGCGAATTGGGCTTTCTCCCTCACCCGCCCCATCCATCCATCCGAAGATTCTGCTCTGCTCGGCGAGGGTTGTTTCATCGGGAACGGCGGCGCCTTCGCTTCGTCCCGCGTAGAGGGCGGCCTCCCGTCCGGCGACGCGGCCCAGAGCGACGACATGGGTTAGCGCGTTTCCGCCCAGCCGATTCGCCCCGTGGACCCCGCCCTGAATCTCTCCAGCCGTGAAAAGGCCCTGGACGGTGGACATCATGTTTGTGTCGGTGCGGACGCCGCCGCCAGTGAAGTGGGCTTTGGGCGCCACCTCCATCGGTTCCTTGGAAAGGTCGAAGCCGACCCGTTCGCATCGGACCATGTAGCTTCGTGGAACGGATTTACCCCCCTGGAACTGGGTGAATTCGTATTTCATCACCTCGGGCGGGACGGTGCTGAGGTCCATGAAACACCCCCCGTGCGGTGTGCCCCGGCCCTGGCGCACCTCGTTGTAAATGGCATAGGAGCGGATGTCGCGTGTGGTGTTCCAGGAGCGCACATCGTCATAGGCGGCGAGGAAATCCTCGCCCTTCGAGTTGGTGAATTTTCCATGTTCGCGCAGCTTGGGGCGCCAGCCTGGAAAATTTGTGAGGGTGGGGTTGATGTGGGTGAGGCGCGGATCCGCCTGGGTAGGAACGAACTGGATGAACTCCATATCAACCATCTCGGCGCCAGCCTCATACGCCATCCCGTGCACATCGCCAGCCGTTTCCACGGTATTGGTCGAATAGCGGAAGGGCCAAAGCATGGCGTAGCCGCCGGCGGCCAAGACGATAGCTTTCGCTTTCACGGTGACGTATTCGCCGGTTTTCCAGTCCAAGGCGGCGACGCCGCCCACACGGCCTTCATGGGTCAGAATCGAGGTGACGAGAATGTTTTCCATCCAGGGGATATCGAGTTTTTTGATCTCTCGCCGAAGTGCCCACATGATGCGGGGCCCCGTCATGAATCCGTAGTGTACGGAGCGTTTACGCGAGTGTCCGCCGGGCGGCCACACGAGGTCGAATTTTCCTTTCTCGTCCTTGCGGAAAGTCTGACCGCCTCCCCACTCGTCCAGTTCATGGAGGGTGGGGGGAGCTTCGTTTGCATAAATCTCGACAAGCCGCTGGTCGGCCGTGCAGTAGCCGCCGATGACCGTGTCGTGAAAGTGGAGTTCGGGACTATCGTCGTCTCCCACAGCTGCCGTGCAGGTGTGGCCTGCGGTGATGGTTCCCCCACTTCGGCCGAAGGTGCCGCGATCGAGAATCAATACACGGGCGCCGCCCTTTTTCGCGTGGATAGCGGCTTCTCCTCCCGCGCCGCCCGAGCCGACGACGACGACATCAGTTTCTATCTGTTCATGTCCACCTGAAGCCATTATTTCAACCTTTGGTGAGAGAATTTTTCGTTCCATCCGGGCACATTTTCATGTCCGACTCGTGCCCGTAAATTATTAAAAATAAATCACTTATTAATAATGAAGGGATTATAAATATGATGTTATTATAGGTGAAAACTAGGCCTAGCGTCCAACTATCGCAGGGGTTTTCATTGAATGGAACCGTAGGAGGAGGTTTTCGGTCAATAGGGTGTGGGTGACGAATTACTAATATTTCAAGAGGTGGGGATTAATCGAGGGTCAATTTCCCTGATAATTCTTTATTGTTCCCTGTTAATTATATTAAATTCCCTGTTCCAAGTTCTGGCTGGAATTCCGAAAACTCTTTAATTCATGGGTGTTTACAGCGGATTTCGCCGGCAGAATAGGCCAAAAACGCCAAAATTCCCTGTATTTTCCCTGTTAAACAGGGAATTTGGCAGAGACGGGTTCGCGGAAGACTCCGACCTCCACCAAATAATTCAAAGGGTTCCGGGATATTCTCGGAGCCCTTTTTTTGTTAAGTGTCAGCACTATGTCAGCACTATGTCAGCACGAGGAATCGCTTTTAGGGGAAGAATCTCGTCGTTTCAGCAACTACTGTCGCCGCTCCTACGGCAGGGATAGGCGATGTTGATAATTCCCTACTCGGACAAAAACACACCCGCACCGACCGCCCCCTCAGACGCGGTTTTAGGCGTAAATTACTAATG